>JAAYHH010000136.1 GCA_012735435.1 Bacillota bacterium
CAGAAGCTGTGGGAAAATGCCCGTTATTTCAAGACCCATATGCAGCAGTTAGGATTTGATATCGGCAGCAGTGAGACCCCGATTACACCGGTGATGATCGGGGAAGCCGCTGCGGCCGCGGAGTTCAGCAGGCGGCTCTTTGATAAAAAGGTCTTCGCCCAGTCCATCGGATTCCCAACGGTTCCCCGGGGCAAAGCCCGCATCCGGGTGATGGTGTCGGCAAGCCACAGCCCCGAGGACTTAGATTACGGTATTAGGGCCTTTGAGAAAGTGGGTCGAGAGATGGGACTGATCTAGCAGAAAATCTCCATCGCCACACCCGCCCTACCTTACAGACAGTTCGAATTAGTAAGCCCGTCGGGATTCCGGCGGGCTCTTGAGTTTATATATGATCCCCATCCGTAGATAGAGACGGCCTATGTTTCACTTATAGTCACATGGTTATATATTTGAATGAAAATACGACCGAAAATGGCGTGACACAACAAGAGGACTGCGGGGATATAGGCTGGCGGGGAAGAGCGTATTAAGCGGTTCTCACAGAAGGGATGATGGAGATGAGTAGAAAACGCAAAGGTTCACTAGTACGAAAGCTAACGGTGCCCATCGTGCTGATTGTGCTGTTAGGGTACGGTCTTATGATCTTTACTTCCTCAATGGCATTGCGGAGACTGGGGTGGGAGGTTTTTGGCCACGGAGGGACAGAAGCGGCCTCCAGGGTTGTGGCTGAACTTGAGACCTATTTTCAAAAGTACGGTGCTATCATAGAGACACTGGCGCAATCGGAAGATGTCATGAATTTCGCTGATCAAGCCTTCTTCCGGTCTCCCAGGGATTACATCGGCAATGAAGTGTATTCCACCTTCCTAGCTACCATCAGGTGAGTTGCAGGTAGAGATCACCACATAACCAATCTCTACTTTGGTTCTGAGGCATCCCAGACTTTCTTTGATATCCTGGAAACACAGCTGCCCTCCGATTTCCGCAATAACCAAGAGGACTGGTATCGACTGGGGAAGGCGGCCGACGGTTTATTCTTCTCAGAACCCTTCATGGATGAGATTTCGGGTTCTCCCATAGTTTCCATTACATATCCGGTTTATGTTGACGGCTCCTTCAAAGGTATATTAGGGATCGATGTAAATCTAGAGAGTATCGGGGCCATTGTATCATCGGTGGAACTAGCAGAAGGCAGCTATCCCATACTGCTGAGCCGGGACGGCACCTTCCTGCATCACCCTGACAGCAGCCTGGTCTTTACCGCTAAGGGGATTGAGGCTGAGGGAGATTTCGGCAGGCTTTGCCGGGAGATGCTTGCCGGGGGAACGGGATTGGGTGAGGTAAACCATGAAGGTGAACCCTTGGTAGTTTTCTATGATTCGGTGGATCTGACGGGATGGGCTTTAGGTGTCGTGATCCCCCGCAGGCTTCTGGCACAGATAATAGTCAAAGAAGTAATTTTGAACATCTTCATTGCTGCCGCATTTATTCTGGGGATCATAGTTGTTATGTCCCAGTTGATCCGGCGTCTTCTTGCGC
>JAAYHH010000019.1 GCA_012735435.1 Bacillota bacterium
CTCAGGCTGTCTCCTCTGCTAGACTTTCCCGGCGGATAAGGGTAGGCTGTACTCCCTTTTCCACAACGTCCTTGGTAATGATGCACCGGACCACATCTTCTTGGGAGGGGATCTCGTACATAATCTCCAACATTATGTCTTCGATTACAGTTCTTAGACCCCGCGCACCAGTTTTCCGCTCCATGGCTTTGTCGGCTATGGCTTCAATGGCGTCTTCTTCAAAGACCAGCTCTACGCCATCCATTTCGAAGAACTTCTGGTACTGCTTTACCAAAGCATTCTTGGGTTCTGTCAGGATGCGGACCAATGCCCGCTTATCCAAAGCATCCAAAGCCACAACGATCGGAAGACGCCCGATGAATTCAGGGATCAACCCATACTTGAGCAGATCTTCCGGCATTACCTGACGCAGGAGCTCGCCGATCTGCTTTTCCTCTTTTGGTTTGATATCAGCTCCGAAACCAATGGTTTTCTGCCCTGTCCGCTTCTCGATAATCTTCTCCAATCCGTCAAAGGCTCCTCCGCAAATGAACAGGATATTGGAGGTGTCTATCTGGATGAACTCCTGATGAGGATGCTTGCGGCCGCCTTGTGGAGGCACACTGGCGATTGTCCCCTCCAGAATCTTGAGCAGGGCCTGCTGTACTCCTTCACCGGAGACATCCCTGGTAATGGAGGGATTCTCCGATTTGCGGGCGATCTTGTCAACTTCGTCAATATATATGATCCCCCGCTCCGCCCTCTCCACATCGTAATCAGCAGCTTGGATCAATTTGAGCAGAATGTTTTCTACGTCTTCTCCTACATATCCAGCCTCAGTAAGGGAGGTGGCATCGGCGATGGCAAAGGGCACATGCAGAATCCGAGCTAGAGTTTGTGCAAGCAAAGTCTTACCACAACCCGTGGGGCCCAAGAGCAGAATGTTGCTCTTCTGCAGTTCGACATCGTCTGCTTTGGCGTTGGCGTTGATCCGTTTATAGTGGTTGTAGACGGCGACTGCTAGGGATCTCTTGGCCAGTTCCTGACCGATCACATACTGATCTAGTACAGCTTTGATCTCCTTTGGTTTGGGAATGCTGCCAAATTCAATATCCTGCTCTTCGTTTAGTTCCTCCTCAATGATCTCATTGCACAACTCGATACACTCATCACAGATATACACTCCAGGGCCGGCAATGAGCTTCTTTACCTGTTCCTGGACCTTGCCGCAGAAAGAGCATTTCAATTGGCCCTTCTCATCGCCAAATTTGAACATCTTATCACCTCTTATTTCGATTGAAGCTCCCTGGCATTGTCGAGCACGCCGTCAATTAAGCCGTATTCTAGAGCCTCGTGTGCTGACATGTAGTAGTTGCGATCAGTATCCCGCTCGATGCGCTCAATAGGTTGTCCGGTATGCTTCGCCAGAATCTCATTGCCAATTCTCTTCAATCGAAGGATCTCCCGAGCCTCAATCTCAATGTCGGTAGCCTGACCTCTGGTGCCTCCCCAGGGCTGGTGAATCATGATCCTGGAATAAGGCAAGGCATAGCGCTTGCCCTTGGTACCAGCCGCCAGAAGTAAAGCAGCCATGCTAGCAGCCATCCCAATGCAAATGGTAGATACATCAGGTTTGATGTACTGGATGGTGTCGTAAATCGCTAAGCCTGAGTAGACTACACCCCCAGGACTGTTGATGTAAAGGGCAATGTCTTTCTCTGGGTCCTCCGATTCAAGGAACAAAAGCTGCGCTATCACAAGGTTGGCCACATGGTCATCTATAGGGCCGCCGATGAAGATAATTCTATCTTTGAGTAGACGGGAATATATGTCATATGCCCGTTCACCCCGGTTTGTCTGCTCTACGACCATTGGAATGAGGGTACTCATAGCTTCTCACCTTCCCTTTAATCTATGCAACCAACATCCGCAGGTAAGCCAGTACTTGGGCTGCCTCGGTATATGTTCCCCTGAACCTACCTTTTTACACTTATTTTATGGCTCTTCTTTCGGGTAAGTGCGAAAACGGGTAAGTGCGAAAAGCTTTGCGACATAACCCTTCTCCCTAAAAGCAGATGATCCTGCTTCGAAAAAGCCATATAGTGTTATTCAGCCTCAGACTCGGGGGCATCGGTATCCAGCTGCTCCTCGGCTTCCTCATTCAGCTCCGACCGATCCACAATGACCTCATTGATCTTGGCATTCGCCTTGAGCAAATCAATGGTCTTCTGCACAACCAGGCTCTCCCGCAAGTCCTCCCGCTGGGCTTCCAACTGTTCCCGCCGGGCACCTGCATCGGCGCCTTCTCCAACCAACTCATTGATATGCTGCTCTAGTTCATCATCTGTAACAACGATACCCTCTGCCTCAACCAATGCCTCCATGACCAGGGATGTCTTGACATCCCGCTCCGCTCGTGTTCGGAGCCGTGCCTTAAACTCTTCTTCGGTGATGCCAGCTAGCTCTAGATACCGCTCCATATCCAATCCCATAAAATACAAGTTCCGCTGGAAATGCTGAAGCTGGTGCTCCAGTTCACGCTGGATCATTTTCTCCGGTACGTCACAGCTGGCATTATCTACAACTGCATCGATTAGATCCTGCTCCAGCCGCCGCTCCGCTTCCCGCTCCTCGGCTTCTTCCAACCGTTTCCGAATATCGGCCCTCAGCTCCAGAAGCGTCTCAAAATCGCCGACATCTTTGGCAAAATCATCGTTCAAAGCCGGATACCGCTTCTCTTTGATCTCTTGAACCTTGACTTCAAATCGGGCTTCCTTGCCCGCCAGATGCTCAGCCTGATAATCCTCAGGGAAGGTCACCACAACCTCGCGGACCTCGCCGGCTTTAGCACCAACCAACTGCTCCTCAAATCCCTGTATGAAAGTTCCTCCCCCTACCTCGAGGGTATAACCTTGAGCAGCTCCGCCGGGGAATGGCTGGTCATCTATGTACCCAGTGAAATCAATAACGGCAAAATCACCCAGTTCAACGGCATCTTTTTCCACAGTGACCAGTTCCGCCATTCGCTCCCTCATGTCTTCCAATACCCGATCAACATCGGCATTGGTCACTCTAGCAATCTGCTTGGTAACCTCAAGCCCTTTATATTCACCGAGAGTGGCCTCTGGTTTCACATCAACGGTCGCCTTAAACCTCAGGGGCTTGCCGTCCTCCATATCCAGGATATCCAGCTCCGGCGCATCGATGGGAACAAGATCGTTCTCCTTCAGAGCTCGGGTATAAGCTTCGGGAATCAAATCATCTAGAGCCTCTTGGAACAGCGCTTCCCGTCCCAGTCTCATCTCAATGATGGCTCGGGGAGCTCTGCCAGGCCGAAATCCGGGAATTCTGACCTGCTGCGCCAGCCGCCGGGAGGCCTTGTCTATGGCAGCTTCCACCTGCTCGGGGCTGACTTCCACCTCGAGGACCACCTGGTTATTCCCCAGTTTTTCTACTGTGCTCTTCATGTAATCTACCTACTTTCTCTGAACGGCATTTATTGTAATATCTATTTTATC
>JAAYHH010000137.1 GCA_012735435.1 Bacillota bacterium
GACTGGAATCTCAATCCGAACCTTAAGCTCAGCCCTCGCCAGCTCTCTGGCCTGTGCAGCACCTGCCAGACCAACCACCAACAACGCTGCCAGCACGATTATAAAAGCTGGAATTCTCTTCATTTGTATTTCCTCCTTTGGCAGCCCGGCCGCCATTAGTTTCCTAGTAGGCCCGTGGCTTTGTGCCCCCGCCTTTCGGTCGGGTTTACCCTTTCTGGAGAATTCTATGGAAATTCGTCGTCTGCTGTACCAGCTCCTTGAGCTCATATTCAAAAAGGAGCCTTTCACCCAAAGAGATAACAGGCTCCTTTAATCGTCCTATCCTCTCTTCGGCAGTCCGGCCGCCTTAGCATATAGCTTTAGGCCCGTTGACTTTGCGCCCCCACCTTTCGGAGGGTTTGCCTTTATCGGTAGAGGTTGATGCTGCTTTATTTCTTCAGTGGATTTATACCCACACTTTGCCTTAATTAAACATTTTCTAATAACTTTTTATCCTATTGACTTCTTCCATTTACTTCTTCTACGGGGATTGAAAAACTCCTGCTCGCCAAAGGGATATTTACATAAAGTTTCCATCTTTTCTCTCTAATCGGGAATTTCCAGCACCATATCACTGCTGAGAAGTTCCCTTGTTCCGTCGGAGATGGTCACCCTTACCTGGTAGGAACTGGGCTCAAGGCCCTGTGCCAGACCCTCAAGCTGCTGCCTCTGCAGAGGCATAACCTTCTCAGTGCCCTCTCCCAGGGTTAACACAGCTCTCTCTACAAATTCCCCAGCATCGGTGGTAATTAACAGATCAGCCCTAGGTATCAGATCTACATTGCCGGTGTTGGCGATATCCAGATACAGCATATGGCCTTCTTCTACCTTTTCAGCCTCAAGACTCTTGATCTCGACAGCATACAGGTGATCGGTTCCCACCAAGACCGAGATGGGGATTTCCCTTTCACTGAGAAGCTCGCCGCTGTCCGGATTGAAGGCTCCCAATAGGATATAACCGTTGTAAGAAGCATCGGCCGCCTCCTTAGGCACAGCGACGGTCAATACAATCCTGCCCCTTCCCCTTCCGGGAAGATTTATCTCACCAGATCCCCGAAGCTCAATCCACCCCAGGGGCGAGTAGGGATACTCAGCTTCCACATCTCTTCCGCCAACCAAGATTACCGCCGGATCCATTATCTCACTGGTCAGCTGCAGCACTTGACTCCTTTGCTGCCCTGCCCTGATTTCCATAGAAATGGCGTCAGGTTCTACTGTAAAAGCCCCGATCTCCTCGGCACTGGGGAAGTTAAACTGCCCTTCGGCAACAGTGATTTCCTTCGTCTTTATAATCTGGCCGTGTTCCCCGTAGCGGAGGAATAATCTTAAGGTATAAACTCCAGGACTTAACCTTCTGGTCACCGTGCCTGTGTACTCCACTTCACTGCCGGGATATATCCGCGTCTCCGTCAAATTGGCCCTGGCGCCGGCCTCACTGTTTAGCTGAATTCTTTCCACCAGCCGTCTGCCGTCATCCCGGATGGTAACTTCCCCTGAAACGAGGTAATCCCAGGCCGACGGATTGGCAACCCGGGCCATAATCACAGGCTCGCCTTCAGGCCCTGGGACCAAGTCAAATTCCGTAAGCTCCGCGAACGTCCGGAGACCCGGCCGGTCTACCCGGATATTCAGGCGAATTGCATACCTGACAATCAGGGTTATCCCCGGCTGATCGGTTTCCACCTTGGGCTCAGCCATGAGTACCACCGTATGGGAGCCCCCGGCGTCAAAGGGAACCCTGACGGTGCCCCTCACATATGTATCTTCACCCGGGTAGACTTTGACCTCATAGGAGTCGAGTTGTACCCAATTTACAGCGGGAAAGGTTTCAGGAACCGGCTCTTGATAAGCCAAGTTCCCGGTCAGCATCTGAACAGGCTGATACAATGAGAGCTGTACCGTCTCTTCGGTGTTGCCCGGGTTTAGGATAATCTCAAAATCCCTGGTATCACCGGGCCTGCAGTCGATATCAATGACTAAGGGACGTACCCCAAAGGCCAAAGTCACTTGGCTAGCCGCTGCAATGATTACAGCTGCGATTAGGCCAAGTAGAATCCCCCGTACGGCAGTTTTCACATAACCACCCTCTCTACTCCAGTCCCCGGAAATTGAACTCCCCAAGTGATTACACTATTTGGTTGCAGCAACAGTAATAGTTGCAGTACCTTCGTATGAGCCAGCCACTAGCTGGTACCACTTGTTCTGATCATCGGTCCACTTGGCCCAGAATACTATATTCACGGTCTTTTCTTCGCCAGCCCCAACGTCAAAGTTCGACTTGGGCAGCCTGCTAGTGCTTTCATCTGCGGGGTCTCTAAAACCAACTCCATAATCAACGAGTTCACCTTTTTCTTCCTGCTCTATCGACAGTGAAACACTAGTTACGCTAACCTTTACGTTTGTATTAGCGGAAACAGTAATCCAATCCTTTACTTCCTGATGATCCCCGGGTTTCGTGAGGTCAAGCGTCATACTTTTGGGGATTTTAACTATCTCAGCCCACTCATGCACATTTAGCTCTAGTTCTACATCCTGTTTTGCATAGAGAGGCTTATCCTCTGCCATCACAACCCCACATACTAAACCTAGAATCAAAACCAACATAGCTAGAATTCCCCAGCTTTTCCTCATAACACTTCCTCCTCATTGGTCCACTGGTTATTATCCCATTGGCCGGTTTCACCACTGGCTCAACCGCCACCCCAAGGTGACCACATATGGGCAGCGGGTCATTGCCTCCAATGAGGAAAGCAGCATCCTTTGGATGCTCACACAATATAGCCTAACTGTTTAATTTGCCAAAGTAAAGCGAATATTGCCTCTGTAAATGCCGGCTATGTGTCTAAGTTCAGTCTTGACCCTAACTTCAAAAAGATACTCTGTCGTCCCATTTGGACAGCTAAAGACTATCCCCTTCCCATTAGCCAGGCTAAACCCGGTGCTTCCGCTATTGTCGCTACTAGCCCTGCTGATGTCTCTAACCTCCCTCAGCCAAATGGCATCAGGTTCAATCACAGGCACCGACCCTTGCTCCCACGCAGTAATTTTTTCACTGCTTTCAAACTTCAGGCCGTCACAGGAGACCGTCAAAGTGGAGCCTCTAGTGTTGGTAGTAGCTTTGACAGTGATCAGCTGCTCTGCCGTGTAAGTCCCCGGACCTTGATCGGCATTTACCACCACAACACTACCCTGCCCTGAACCTGTATCAACTACAAGGGAGATGCATTCCTTAACATCGACATTGAACCCGATAACACCATGTTTGGCTAGGGGGGAGGTTGATGTTAGATAACCCCTAAACTGGCCGGCATGCTTCCAGGCTTCCCTGCGAATACGGAACTTGATCTCCGCCGGTTTCTCCTCATCAGCTTTTAGGAACGGGACCGGCTTGTTCAGTGGTTGATAACCCCCCGAATAGGGAGTCCATGCCTCGATATAATCAGCGGGAATCTCCAGCTCTCCGCATTTCAAATCACTGACTTCGTAATAAATGTATTTCGTATCTCCAGCACGGGAGGCTTTGGCTTCATCGAGATTTGTACCTTGCGCCTCCTCCTCGAGGTTCACCCGCTCCCATGCCAAAGTTAGACTTTCCTCGCTGTACACATATTCATCAGCGGGTTTAGCATCAATTTCTATATTAATCGTCTGCTTGCTTGCCTTCACCACGCCGCTGCCCTCTGCAATACCGCCCAATGCCGCAAGCAGCACCAGGGTAAAGACAAGCCAGATTCCTCTAGCCCTTAACACTAGTCGACCATTGGCCTGCATGGCGCCTTGTCTCCTTTTCAACTTGCCTGCCGGTTCCTATGAATTCATCCATTATTTTTATCATCTCTAGGTAGCTTTGAAATGGTCTCATTTCACCGGTTTGGGTGTGGCCGATGCGTCCTTGCCATGTTCCATTGGCGCAGCGGATGATTCGTACTACAAAAGTAGAAGGTGTCATTTAGAACTGCCCCCCTATACCGTAACCTGTGTACATTGTAGCCCGGCAGTCTATAACGTTTCTCTAAAAGGGCTCAAACTGAGTCCCATGAATTTCTATAAGCTTCCTAGAAGGCCCTTTCCAAAGCCCCCAGGATTGGGCGTTCACTGCCGCCTTTCAGTACTTCATAGGTGACCCCCGCCCGCACTTTGCTGCTTTTCTCCAGCTCCCGCTTTATCCGGCGGCCGACCACCTTGGCTCCGGTTTCATCTGTACCCCAAAGGCAGATGCCCAATTTGTCATCATCCCACTGGCAGACTACGTCACCCCGCCGCAGGATAGCAGCGGCGGCATCAGCTGACTGTTCCATGGATTTGGAGCCGTAGATGGACACCATCATCAAGGTGACCGGTTCCTGGCTGCGGTCCCGGCGGCGGCCTTCCAGGTGGCATAGTGCCTCAAAGAAGTTCCGATCGCTAACATAGGCGCCTCCGGAACGGGAAGGCACAGACTTAGCAAGCTCATTGGCATCTATCCGGCCCCCGCTGTGAATTCTCTCCAAGAGGGCCCGGGCTTCACGGCTGGGATCTAACCCGAATTCGTCATGCATCATCCTGGCATAGGCGGTGTATTGGGTCGCTGCTTCCGTGTAGCGCCCAGCATCGATTAGGTAGCCGATCAATGCATGGTACAGATCCTCCCGATAGGGATCCTTCCGCAGCCCCTGCCGGCAGATCCGGATGGCTTCCCCAATATCAGCGGCCTGGGTAGCCAAGAGCTCAGCTAGACGCAGGATTCCATCGATATACATTTCCCGGTAGTACTCCCTTAATTCGATGGTCCAGTCCAGGTACGGCTCCTCGACTAAGAAGTCTCCCCGGTATAGATCTAAGCTGCTTCGAAAGGCATTGATGGCTGCCCAAGGGTCGATTTTTTCAAGGTTCTTGCCTTCATTGTAAAGCTGCTCAAACTCTTCGCTATCTACCCAGCACTCATCTATCTTTTCCAGGCAATAAAGTCCTCCAGAGCAGGTAAGGAGGTTTGACTTCGCGTAACGCTTCAGGTCGGGATCAATAATCCGCCGGACAAAGTAAACACAGGTATGCAGGTTTTGCTCTGTGGAAGCATCAGGGTCGGTGTCCGGCCACAGCAGCTCATTTAGAACGTCTTTGGGGACCTTCTCACCTCGCCGGGAAGCCAAATAGCGAAAAAGATTGAGTGCTTTCTTAGATTTCCACTGGGATACCGGAACCTCTTTTCCATTAACTTCCATGGAAAACGGTCCCAAAAACCAAACCTTCAACCTGCTTCGAGGTGAGTCTGAGGTCATAAATCAGCCCCTCCTAAGCTAAGATACCGCATCCTCAGGCTTAATCCAGCCAGAAGACTAAGCCTAAAGTGTACACTGATTCTGTCGTCGGAAGCTGGCCACACTGCAGGCTGATGCCGCAATCGTCGCTGGCTCTCCTCATAATCGCCACTTCATGTCCTATCTCTCCGCTGTCATAGATCAAGTCATATCGGAATCGCCATTTGTTCAAATCCAAAGCGGCACTGCACTGCAGCCACGCCGATTCAACAAAGCGCCTTTCTTTGGGAGCATAGACAATGGGGAGGTATACAGCTTCCACTTCTAAATCGCCCCACCGCACTTGGTCGGCTAAGCCGCACCGAATCAGTGGATCTGCGTCAGCCCTTTGAACTATATGGGCTGCAAGTCCCAATTCACCCAGCACGGAATAGGCTCCGCCTATCCTATAAGCCACGCCCTCGGGAAAGCCATCAACCTGGGCGCTTAGACTGTATTTCTCCCCCTTGAGCAGTATTCCGCCCCTCGGCCCGATCTCGCAGCCCATTAGGCCAATGCCCAGCCAAAGCTGGCCTTGGGTTCTTGCTTGTCCTCCAGGCCGAGCCATTAACTCCTGAAGGCCTTTGATGCTGCCAATGGAAACTACAGGTCCCTGATCCGCCAAAGCCCTGGGACTCATAACTTCCGCAGCGGCATAAAGGGCAAAGTACCTTTTTGTCAGTTCTTTTGTGTACCTTAGGTCTTGCACGATCACGGCCAGGGGCCGGTGCTTCTCTGAAGAAAGCCAGTCTGTAATGCGGACATTGCCTATGGCATTTGCGGGGCTTCCGTATTCCAGATCGATTTCTGTCAGAACTCCGCTGTCGGGATCGCCGTAGTACTTGGGTGTTAAGGCAATTCTGAGCCCGTACTCACTTTCTGCTTCCTCTTCCTGGGAAGCGGCAATCTTATCTTCCGCAACTTCGACAGAAACAGGCTGATCACCCATGGTGACCAACCAAGTATTATATTCAAAGGCCGCTGCTGAAGCTTCATCCGCCCCTTGTAAGCCTACGGTGAAAGCAGCGGGAAAATCTCCTACCAGACTCATGAGGGCATCATCGGTGATAATCCTATAGCCGCCTTGAACGTCTTCTCCCTTGGAGAATTCTGCACTGCTTTCCAGAATTCTTCCCATGGTGTAGCGCAGTTCAACGAGGCTCAGCTCATAGACAATCACCGGCTCATCCTTAGGAGACGGAAGCACATCCCAGCCCGGAGCCGTAAGCTGCTTTGGGGCATCATCAACATCTGCCTCTGCCGCCAAAACACCTAGGGTGCCGCCGGCCAGAGCAGCACCGCAGAGTAATAAAACAAGGAGCAATCCTATCGTTTTTCCCTTGGTCACCTACGCTACCTCCCCTATTGGATGCCAGGGGTGACGAATACCAGGACTTCCCGATCACCCTCCCCCTTGATGTCATTTCTAAACAGCCAGCGGATGATTGGTATATCCCCAAGGATGGGCACTTTCCGGGATAAGTTGTAAAAATCCTGCATGGTCATGCCTGCCAATACCGCTGTTTGGCCGTTGGCCAGCCGCACCGTAGTTGATACGGAATTCCGTTTGACCACCAAATCAGGCCTTGCTTCGCTGACAAAATGGCTGACTTCGGGGGCAAGATTAAGTAGTATGTGATCATCGGGTAGAATAGTCGGAGTAACCTTTAGGATGACTCCTACCTCAACTCTTTCAATCCGGGAGGTCTCTTCATCATCTGCTCTTATGGGCAGAATCTGCAAGTCCCCGATAAAGAGCTCCGCTGTTTCCCGATCTGCGACCAGTACCCGGGGGTCGGCGTGGATTTCGGCTTCCTGGTTCTGTTCTAGCATCCTGAGCCTAGTTAACAACTCACCCCAAATGTCGGTACCTAGCTCAAGAACACTACCATCAAAACCAATGCTCCCTTTCCAATCGTCACTTACACTCTGCCCTTTCACAGCGGTAAATTCTAACCAACTGTTCCCCAGCTCCTTCAGCGCTGAAGAAGAAACCTCCGTCACCAGCACCTTGATCTCCACAGTCCTGCGGGGTGTGTCAATCTGCCTGATCAAGTTCTTAATCCTCTCCAATTCCAAAGGCGGTGCCGAGATGGTGAGGATATTGCCTCCGGGTGTACCCCTTACATATGTAGATAAGAACGTTGGAAGCTGGTCAATGACTTCCTGGGCAGTTATGTTATTAAGGCGAACAATTTCAGTCTCCACCAAGGCACTAAAGGTGGTGTTCCGGGGATCAGGAAGGCCTACTATGTAATAGTCATCAACTTTTCTGAAGGAAAGACCACCGGTGAAGAGAATCATCCTCAAGGCCTTTTCCAAAGGTACATCCTGAAGATCCGCTGTCACCTGACCGCTCACTGTCTGATCGGCGATAATAGTCACGCCGGTCTGTAAAGAGATCTCGCTGAGGGATTCCCTGAGGTCTGTTTCAAACAACATGATATTAACCAAAGGTTCATCTTCTTCCTGGGCAAAGCCAACTCCGCCAACCAAGAAGATTAAGACTAAAGCCCATAAACACAGTGCCAACTGCCGTCTACATTTCCCCATTTTTCTACCCCCCAACAATTTACACACAGTCGAGGCTCTTTTAGCCCACCAACGGTACCACAGTGTAAACGATGCTTCCCCTATAAGTTCCAGGGGTGTCAAGCCATGTTGCCAAAAGCTGAACATCCATCCTTAAGACGTTCCTTCCCGCCGCATTACTGGAAAACACAGGCCCTTGTCTAGCGTTCCTAGTTCCAAGGGTATGCCAGGGACTCTCGGCGCTAGAACCAGCAGAACTGATCAATCTAAACTGCATTTGGGAACTGCTCAGGCTTGTGTTGTTTGGTCCTGCAAAGGCATCGGCGGATGCTGAAATATATAAGGCATGGGGTACATTACCGGCAACTTCAATCTGCACAGCATCCAGCTTTGATGCTAAGATACCTTCCTCCGTCATCACAGCATCTTTAGTTGTATCAAAATCTTCCTCACTAAAGACCAACTCAGTAGCATTGACACGTACCCAGAGTATTTGGGGGATGGTAACAATCACTCGGATCTCAGCCCTATCCAGTACTTGGGCATCAGCCGGACAAATCCCGAATACGAACAGCAACAACAGACAAAGGATCATCCACTTCCAGCGGTTCATGAGGCACCCCTTCTTGTTCGCAATTTTCTCCATTAATTGGTCGTGTCCTTTTTTCTTAGCCCGATCATAGAAGTTATTTCTCAAAAACAACTTAAAGCTCTGCCGCAGTTTTATATGGGTTCTCCCAACAAGCCATACCAGAGGGACAACGCTGGAAGGACCTGCTGGAAAATTTCACCGGGTAAGGCGCCTCTCAAATAAAGAGGGAGAGCGGCTTCCACTCTCCCTCTGCTGTCTTGCATCAGTTTATCTCAAATCTTGCCCAGCTTGCTGCTCTCTAATTTTCCGCTCGCTAGGCTAATCGCAACCCATTTTGAGCTGAGAAAACTATCCTTTCTTCTCCTGCCTCTTCTGGATTTTGGCCCAAGTGTCCCTCAAGGCAACGGTTCTGTTAAAGACCAGGCTGCCGGGCTTAGAATCCACTATATCGACACAGAAATACCCCTGTCTCTCAAACTGGAAGAAGTCCCCCGGTTCTACCTCGGCCAAACTAGGCTCGAGCTTGCAGTCCTTGAGCACCACCAGGGATTCGGGATTCACATAGTTCCAGAAGTCCTCAACTTCCCCGGGATTTTCTATAGTAAAGAGGCGATCGTAAAGCCGCACTTCAGCAGGTACCGCATGGGCTGCAGAAACCCAGTGGATAATCCCCCGCACTTTCCGGCCATCGGGAGTGACGCCTCCTAAAGTGTTTGGATCATAAGTGCACCGCAGCTCAACTACGTTGCCTTCATCGTCCTTGATTACTTCTTCGCACTTTATCACATAACCATAGCGGAGGCGCACTTCTCTACCGGGAGCAAGTCTCCGATACCCCTTGGGGGGATCCTCCATGAAGTCCTCCTGCTCGATAAAGATCTCCCGGGAGAAGGGGATTTTTCTGGTCCCCATACTGGGATCCTCTGGGTTGTTGATGGCCTCCAGCTCCTCGACCTGCCCTTCAGGATAGTTTTCAATCACAACCTTAAGGGGCCGCAAGACTGCCATGGCCCTGGGAGCACGGCGGTTTAGGTCTTCTCTCACGCAGTGCTCAAGCATGGCTATATCCACAACACTGTTTTTCTTGGCAACTCCCACCCGATCGCACAGATCCCGGATGGCCTCGGGAGTAAAACCTCGGCGCCGGGCTCCAGCTAGAGTCGGCATCCGGGGGTCATCCCAGCCGTCGACATAACCTTCCTCAATGAGCCTCAGCAGTCTGCGCTTGCTGGTGATGGTATAGGAAAAGGTCAGCCTGGCAAACTCGATCTGCTGGGGACGACAGGGAACGCTCACATTCTCCAGCACCCAGTCGTAAAGGGGACGGTGATCCTCAAATTCTAAGGTGCAGATTGAGTGGGTGATACCCTCAAGGGCATCGGAAATAGGATGGGTAAAATCATACATGGGATAGATACACCATTCATCTCCCGTTCGATAGTGGGTGGCCCGCTTGATCCGGTATAATACCGGGTCCCTCATGTTCATGTTAGGAGAAGCCATATCAATCTTTGCCCGGAGAACCTTGGAGCCATCGGGGAACTCCCCAGCCCGCATCCGCTGGAAAAGATCGAGATTCTCCTCAACGGAGCGGTTGCGGTAAGGGCTTTCTCGACCGGGCTCGGTCAAAGTCCCCCGGTACTCCCGGATCTCTTCTGCAGAAAGATCATCTACATATGCTAAGCCTTTTTTAATCAGCTCAATTGCATATTCATAAAGCTGCTCGAAATAATCGGAAGCGAAGTAGAGGTGTTCTCCCCAATCGAACCCCAGCCACTTGACATCCCTCTTAATTGCTTCCACATATTCGATGGACTCTTTTTCTGGATCGGTATCATCAAATCTCAGATGACACCTACCGCCAAACTTCTCTGCCAAGCCAAAGTTTAAGCAAATGGCTTTGGGGTGGCCTATGTGTAAGTAGCCATTGGGTTCAGGCGGAAACCTGACCACGATCTGCTTATGTTTACCGGTCTCTAGATCCTCCATGATAATGCCTTCGATAAAATTGGCTGGCTGCATTGCTTCACTCACTGACGACGACTCCCTTCCCAACAAGCTAATACTCTATTCTAGTTTACGCCTATGATTCCTCTCCTTGGCCTGGGGCATTCAAAACTTCCCCCGCCGCCGCTCTCATATTGTACCATAGATTTATGAACAATCCTCATTTCACGCCGAAAGGGAGAAAAGGACCTGGGGAAAGGCTGCGAGAAGGTAAGTAGGGGTTATCAAGAGATGAGTAAGAACAGCATCCCCGGGACTGTTCATATTTCCCGCTTTTCTGCGGCATACCATTACTGCAGTCCGGGGAAAGGAGAGAAAGTCATGCTCAAAAAAGGTTCTATTATTACTGCAACTATCTCTGATACGGTATTTCCCAATAAGGGTGTTGCCTATGTAGATGGACAGAAAATTATCGTCCATGATGCCTTGGAGGGACAGACCGTCAGAATTAGAATAACCAGAAAACGCCGGGGGAAGACAGAAGCCAGGATCCTGGAAGTGTTAGAAAAATCCCCGCTGGAACAAGAAGCCCCCTGTGCCCAGTTCGGAAGCTGCGGCGGGTGTACGTTTTTGAATATACCTTATGAAAGTCAGCTGGAGATCAAAACCCGCCACGTCCTTAAGCTCTTGGCCGATGCCGGCATCGAAGGGTTTGAATTTTTGGGCATCGAGCCCAGCCCCAACGTCACAGCCTACCGGAACAAGATGGAGTACACCTTCGGAGACAGCGAGGACGGCATCCTGGCTCTAGGACTTCACAAAAAGCGGATGCGCTATGAGGTATCCCCAGTTGCAGGCTGCCAGCTGGTTGATGAAGACTTCCTTTCTATCTTGGATGCGGCCTTGGATCACTTTCGCGCTTTAGAGGTGCCTTTCTATCATAAGAAAAGTCATCAAGGAGTCCTCCGCCACTTGGTAATCCGCAAGGCCGGGACCACCGGAGAGATCCTGGTTAATCTAGTCACCACCTCCCAGCAGGAACTAGACCTTGCGGGGCTGGTGGAAAGGCTTCTCCAGCTCAATCTTATGGGCCGGATCAAGGGCATTCTCCATACCATTAATGACGGCAAAGCAGATGCTATTCAAGCAGATGCTCTCCACATCCTCTGGGGCGATGATTATATTACCGAGAAGATCCTGGGGCTCACCTTCCGGATTACCGCATTTTCCTTCTTCCAGACCAACTCATTCGGTGCCGAGAAGCTTTTTGCCGTTGTCAGAGATTTTGCCGGTGAGGACCTGGGGGTTGTCTTTGACCTCTACTGCGGTACCGGTACTATAGCCCAAATCATCAGCCCCCAGGCTGAAAAGGTCATAGGGATCGAAATCGTACCTGAGGCCATCGAGGCAGCCCGGGAGAATGCACGGCTTAACGGCTTAGACAACTGCCGCTTCATTGCGGGGGATGTCTTGACCGAACTGGATAACTTAGAGGAACAGCCGGACCTCATCATCCTAGATCCTCCCAGGAGCGGCATCCATCCCAAGGCATTGGATAAACTGCTTGCCGTAAGGCCCCCCCGATTGGTCTATGTCTCCTGCCAGCCGGCATCCTTGGCCCGGGATCTTGCAGTGCTCACCGCCAACGGCTACCGGGCAGTTAAGGTAAGATGTGTCGACATGTTCCCCCACACACCCCATGTGGAGACCGTGGTTTCGATAACCAAATCTTGACCTAGGTCATTTTTTCCCCAAGGGGGCTGTGGCAGAATGTGCATAGGAAAACCGCCTAAGATGCATGATGAGCAGAAAGGGAGAGTGGATGATGACTGCATTTAATGAAGTTAAGGAACGCAACCTTGAGAAACTGGAACTCTATGTGCCCGTTGTGGAACGGGTCCACGGCGGAAGCCACCCGGAATTCCACGATGTTCGGAGAGTGTTCGATGCAATCAACGCCAAAATAAAGGAAGCGGGAACAGATAGGCCCGACTTAGACGGGGAGTTCAGGCAGCTTCGGGAAATCACCGACAACTACACTGTGCCCAATGATGTATGTGAAACCTACGAGGCTGTGTATAACATGCTGGCTGAGCTGGACGAAGCATACCGGGCTTAGAGTAACCTTCCTCCTCCCATGTTGAGAGATGTTGCTGAAGGTGCGAAAGAGCATGGGAAGAGGAGCTCTCCATCTGCGGCAGCTCCCGAATCCCAAAGGAGAACCAGAAAGGGAACCGGAAGGCGAATCGGCAAGCGTCGGGAGTCACCTGCCGTAATCGGAAGCGGAGAGGAGGAGAAAGCATGCAGCGCCAGATCTTAAAAAACAGAAATAAGATCGCCTTAATCAGCGGCATTTTGATTGCCATTGCCTTTCTCAGCAAATGGACAATGGGCAATATGCATATTTTCGAATGGGCGTTGATTATCGCCTCCATCTTGGGTGCGGCGCCCATTGCTATCCAAGCATACCAAGCCCTAAGGGTAAAGGTCGTAAGCATCGATGTTTTGGTTACAATCGCTGTTTTTGGTGCTTTCTTAATCGGAAACTTTGAAGAATCAGCTATTGTTACCTTCTTATTCCTGTTCGGTGCATACCTAGAGCAGCGGACATTGAATAAAACCCGGTCGGCCATTAAGGAGCTTACAGAAATGGCTCCGGAAACGGCACTAAAACTGATGGAAAACGGTGAGTTTGAAGAAGTCGATGTCGATGAAGTTGACGTAGGTGATGTGCTCCTTGTTAAGACCGGTGCCAAGGTCCCAGTTGACGGTACGGTCTTATCCGGTGAAGGAAGTGTCAATGAGGCAAGCATTACGGGGGAGTCTATTCCCGTTGCCAAGGAAAAGGGTTCCAATGTCTATGCAGGTACAATTTTAGACAACGGCACCATCCAGATTGTCGCCGACCGTGTCGGTGAGGATACAACCTTCGGCAAGATCATTGAGCTGGTAGAAGAAGCGCAGGATTCCAAATCCGAAGCAGAGCGCTTCATAGACCGCTTCGCCAAATACTACACACCGGCAGTGCTTGTTCTGTCATTTATCGTGTGGCTCATCTCAAGAAATGTTGAGCTGGCTATTACCATTCTAGTACTGGGCTGTCCCGGTGCGTTGGTTATCGGGGTACCGGTATCCAATGTTGCGGGTATAGGAAATGGAGCCCGCCACGGCGTTCTCCTCAAGGGCAGTGAAGTCATCGGTGACTTCAGCAGATTGAATACCATGGTCTTCGATAAGACCGGCACACTGACCATGGGGAATCCCTCCGTTGCTGAAACCGAATACTACGGAGATAACATCGAAGAGGCCTTGGGCTATCTTGCCAGTATTGAACGGGAATCAGACCACCCACTGGCAAAGGCGGTTCTAGAAAAGATTGGGGAGACAACCTTCTCGCCGGTTGAGAATACCGAAGTTATCAAAGGCGAAGGTATTGTTGCAGCTGTAAATGGACACAGAGTAGCTGTCGGGAATGTTGCCTTGATGGAAAGGGAACAGGTAGAGCTAGATGAAAAGGCTAGAGCTGATATAGCCCGCTTTGAAAAGAATGGAAACTCCCTGGTACTCACTGCAGTAGACGGCCAGCTGAAAATCCTAATGGGAGTCAGCGACCAGATCCGTCCAGGCGTCAAAGAAGACCTGCAGCGGCTTAAGAAACTGGGAGTAAGGAATCTTATCATGCTCTCAGGGGACAATCAGGGAACTGTTGATGCTGTCAGCCGAGCCCTGGGGTTAACAGAAGCCCATGGGAATATGCTGCCGGAAGATAAAGCAGCTTACATCAAGAAGCTGATTGAAGAAGAAGGCAGAATCGTTGCCTTCGTTGGCGATGGGGTCAATGACAGCCCTTCCCTGGCTTCGGCTCATATCGGCATTGCCATGGGAAGCGGCACAGATGTAGCCATCGAAACATCGGATGTGGTGTTGATGAATTCCGACTTCGGCCGGCTGCCCCATGCCCTGGGACTAGCCAAAGCTACAGCGAGAAATATGAAGCAGAACATCTTTATCGCTGTAGGTGTTGTGCTGGTGCTGCTGACTAGCCTTATCTTTAGTGACTGGATGAACATGTCCATCGGCATGCTGGTACACGAAGGCAGCATCCTAGCGGTTATCCTAAATGGCATGAGGCTTCTCCGATACCGCCTTCCCCGCCGCTATGCGTAACTGGAAAAGTTGACCTAGATCAAGGTTTTGATACCGGTATAGCGGATATAATTGAATTGACAGTCAATGAACCTATCAAGTGACCTAGTGGGAGGAGATTGCAGTATGAAAGCGGCAACAATCCAGCTGGAAACCTTGACATGCCCATCCTGCATGCAGAAAATAGAAGCTGCAGTAAAGGGGCTGAACGGCATCGAGCAGGATTCGGTGAAGGTATCTTTCAATACCAGCAAAGTGAAGCTGAACTTTGACGATGATAAAATCTCCATCGAAGAAATTGAAAAGGCAATCACTGGGGTAGGCTACGAGGTTCAGAAATCTAGGGTAAAACCGGTCTGAGGATAAACACAAATAGGGGTTCCGTTGGCCTGCGAGGCTGGAGACCTGCGGGTCTTTAGCCTCTAGTTTCATCACTTGCGGTGCGTTTCGGTATGGAGACGCACCGTTTTATTTTATCCTTGACTAAAACAAAGCCGCCAGTATAATTAATTTAGCAGACGCTAAAACGATTACAGGAAGAAGGTGGCCTAATGGACAAGACTCCTGTACTCAAGGCTATAGCCGATGACACCCGGATGAAGATTGTCATGCTGCTCCTTCGGCACAATTACTGTGTCGGGGCCCTGGCAAGGAAGCTTGAGCTTTCTGAAGGGGCTGTATCCCAGCATCTCAAGGTGCTGCGGGAAGCGGGACTTCTCACCGGCCAAAGGAAAGGCCATTTCATGCACTATGATGTAAACCCGGACGAGCTCCGAGCCCTGGCAGCGGAAATCGAGGAGCTAGCCTCCATCCAGCGGGAACCCTGCACACCGGGTGAAGGCGGATGTCGCCATGTTAAGCAAGGAGAGACACGTGAGAACAAGCAAAACTGCGGCGGCAAGGCAGGAAAGCAGTGCCGCAGCACTGATTCGGGGAGCAAAGAATCATGAACACCCAGGAAATCGTAACTGTCACGAACCTCACCAAGCGCTACGGAGACTTCACCGCCGTTGATAATATTTCATTTTCCATCCGCCGGGGAGAAATCGTTGGGCTGCTGGGCCCCAACGGTGCAGGGAAAACCACCACCATCAATATGATGATCGGACTTGCCAGACCCTCCGCCGGCTCCATTTTCATCAACGGCCTTGATGTTGTGAAAAATCCCAAAAAGGCCCAGGCCGTCATCGGCATCGTCCCCGATGAAAGCAATCTTTACGGAGAGATGGATGGCTTCGACAATCTCTGCTTTTGCGGGGCCCTGTACGGTATGACCAAGGCAGCCCGGGAAAAGCGGGCTAGGGAGTTACTAGATCAATTTGATCTCACTAAAGCCGGGAAGCGTCCCTTCAGGGCTTATTCCAAGGGAATGCGCCGCAAGCTGACCATCGCGGCAGGCATCATCCATGAGCCCGAGATTCTCTTTCTCGATGAGCCCACCACCGGCATTGATGTGGAAAGTGCCCGTCAAATCCGGCGGCTGCTGCTGGATCTCAAAGGGCGCGGCACCACAATATTCATTACCACCCATTACATTGAAGAGGCCGAGCGGGTATGCGACCGGATTGCTTTTATTGTAGATGGTCGGATTGTAGCTCGGGGTACAGTATCCGAGCTGATGGAAAGCATCACCCACGGGCATACCCTGAGGCTAGCTGTCGATACGGATTTAACTCCCTTTGTGGAGAAGCTTCAAGCACGCTTTGGCGACTGCGGAGTTGAACTTCAGTCTAGTAATGCAATCACCCTCACCTGTAAGGAGCGGATTCCCCTCTCACCCATCCTGCAGTACCTTGACGGCATGGGAGTCTCTGTCTTCGAAGTCAGGGAGCTGCGGCCAACCCTAGAGGATGTTTTCGTAAAGATCACCGGCATCGAAGCTGCAAGACTCAGGAAAGAGAAGGAAAAGGGAGGCTTGGGAAGATGAAAACATGGATCGCATTTTGGAATATCCTAAAAAAAGATGTTCGGAACTACTATCTCAAGCCGCCTAACATCAGCTGGGGTATTATCTTCCCTTTGTCGTGGACCCTGATGCAGATGCTCCGTTCCTATGGAGGCGTGAACCTTGCCGAGATCCGGAATCTGCTTCCTGGGCTGATATCGATGAGCGTGTTGTTCGGCACTACCTCCATGCTCGCGGTGACCATCACCTTTGAACGGAGGGGACGCTCTTTCGAGCGCTTATTGCTTGCTCCTATTTCATTATCTGCCATGGTGGCTGCTAAGCTCTCCGGCGCCATCCTTTTTGGGATATTCAACGCCTTTGTGCCGGTGATTTTTGCCGCCTTTTTTGTCGACCTTGCCGGGATCAACTGGGGCGCCGTGCTTCTAGCAGTATTCCTAATAGCCGTAACTTCAACTCTCCTAGGACTCATGATCGCGGTTTCGGCAAAGGAGGTCTTTGAAGCCCAGACATTCTCCAACTTTTTCCGGTTTCCGATGCTGTTTCTGTGCGGGCTGTTTATACCGATCAGCAGTCTGCCGGTCTTCCTCCGCCCTCTATCATTTCTGCTGCCCCTTACCTATGGAACTGACCTCCTCAACCGCTGGATCCTCGGCGCAAGTATGATGTCTCCTGCACTGTCTATTGTGATCCTGCTGGGCTTTGCCGCGGCTCTCTTTGCCCTCTGCCAGTACAACATCCAGAGGAAGTGGATTCTGTAATGAAGAAATCAATAGGATCAATGCTGCCCGGCTTAGTGCCGTCAGCATCGCCATTGTACTTCCCACAAGTCTATCTAGACTTGTGGGAACTATGCTCTGGTGGAGATATGCCGATCATACATAGTTATAACTCCTTAACATACGGCTTTCCTGCGTGGGCCGGGCCCTCCGAGTGGCCGATTACACCCGACACAACGATAATGGTCAAAATAAAGGGCAGCATTAGGAAGATCTCATTGGGTATAGCAAAGCCTGTGCCCTGGAGGTTGTCGGCCAGGGAGAAGAAGAATCCAAAAAGCAGTGAAGACCACATAACACCGGTGGGCTGCCATTTGCCCAGGATCACGGCAGCCAAAGCAATATACCCCCGTCCGCCGCTCATGAGATACACAAATCTCGGCATGGTGCCGATGGTTAGCTGAGCACCGGCTGCGCCAGCTAAAAGGCCGCTGATCAAGACACCGGCATACTGAATGGGAGCTACCTGCACTCCTAAGGAATCGGCAACTTGAGGGGCTTCACCGACGGAGGTAAAGCGCAGGCCGAAAACTGTCTTGTCCAGAATAAACCGGCTGACTATAACCAGAATGAAAGCAAGATAGACCAATGGACCCTGGCTGAAGACTGCATCCAGCACCGGCCCCACTACAGGTATGGCTTTCAAAAATGGAATGGAAATAGTCGGAAGCTGCGCTACAAACTCCCGGGCGCTTCCCTGGCTTTGAAACAGGACAACTAATAGGTAGCCTGTCAGCCCCTGGCACAAAATATTCAGGGCAATACCGCTGACTATGTGATCAACTTTGTAGGTAGCAGTAACGACAGCATGGATCAATGAAACCACAACACCGGCAGCCATGGCGCAAATTATGCCGAACCATGGATTGCCTGTATAGTACGTCCCTGCATAGCCAAAGAAAGCGCCCATCATGATTATGCCTTCCAAGGCTATATTGGCCGTACCGGAACGCTCAGAGAAGACGCCGCCTAAAGCGGTAAGGAGCAGCGGCGTGGCTTGAACAATGGTCTGGTGCAGCAGCGTCAGATTGAATACGTTACCTAAACTCATTGACTTCCCACCCTATCTATACCAGCAGCTTGCCGTTTCTCCAGCCTTTCACTGATCACCGCCTGTACAGCCACCGATAGAATGACTACAGCCTGGATGATCAGCACTACGTCCTTGGGAACTCCGGCAGAAAGCTGGAGTTCCAGATTAGCGCTGTTTAGGCCGCCAAAGAGCAACGCAGCGGGAATTAGCCCTAAGGGTTTGTTCTTGGCCAAAAGGGCAACGGCAATGCCGGTAAATCCGGCCCCTGTTGAGAAATTGGCTACCAGCTTATGAAAGACGCCTCCCACCATAACCGCCCCTGCCATGCCGGCAAAGGCACCTGCCAGCATCATTCCAAATATCCAATAGCCCTTGATATTTGTCCCGGCATAGGTAGCCATCCTGGGATTCAGCCCGACTGTGGTCAGCACAAACCCTTGTTTTGTTCTGGTCAAAAACCAATGGATGAAAAGAACACTGGCTAGGGCAATAATCACCGAGATGGTCACCGGGCTCACGGGATTATTCCACAACACCGGCAATCGAGCACTGGGGTTAATGGGATGGGTTTGGGCCGAGTATGACCCCTTGTTTAATGGTCCCTTGGTAACCATATAGTTGACAAAATACTGGGCTATGTAGTTCATCATAATAGTGCTGATTACTTCATGGGCACCGGTATATGCCCGAAGGAGACCTGCTGCACCGGCCAGCAGTGCTCCAAATAAAGCGCCTGCCGCAATCAATAGGGGAACCTCAAGGATCGGAGGAAGATCCACATAAAGGCCGACCAAAACCGCCCCCAGGGCTCCCATGTACATCTGCCCTTCGCCCCCGATATTAAACAAACCTGTCCTGAAAGCGACTAGAACCGCCATCCCTGTGAGGATAAGGGGAACCGCATTATTAATTGTTACTGCTAGGCTGTCTGGACTGCCGAAGGATCCTACCCAGAGGGCCTGAAGTGTAAGTATGGGACTAGCCCCAGTCAGCAGCGCCAAGATGAGGCTGATGCCGATACCTATGCAGACCGCGATGAGGGCTGAACCCAAACCACTAGTGATTTTCATTTCTACCCAGCTTCCCTTCCCTGCAGCATCAATAACCCAATCTGTTCTATATCTGCATTCTTTCTGGCAAACTCACCGACAATCCGCCCGTTGTACATAACCAAGATCCGATCGCTTAATGTGAGTATCTCATCGAGCTCCATGGAGATGAGCACGATAGCTTTCCCCTGATTTCTCGCCTCCAGCAGGTGGTGATAGACATACTCCATCGCGGCCACATCCAGCCCTCTAGTGGGCTGATTGGCAACCAAGACTTGCGGATCGTGATCCAGCTCCCTTGCGACAATGACTTTTTGCTGATTTCCCCCAGAAAGATGCCAGGCAGCAACATCCCGGCGGGGCGGGCGGATATCAAACATCTTGATCAGCCGATCGGACCGCTCTCCTATAGCTTCCCGCTTAAGAAGCACCTTGCCGCTAAGTTCCGGCTTATCTTGATGGCCGATGGTGAGATTGTCTTCCACCGACAAAGCCATGACAAGGCCGGTATTCCGCCTATCCTCCGGAATGTGGGCAATACCCGACTCCCGCTTGCGCCTCACGCTGCCGAAGGTAACCTCTTGCCCCCGGATCAAGATCTCCCCGCTGGTGGGCCTGGTGAGCCCTGTCAGCAGTTCAGCAAGCTCACTTTGGCCGTTCCCCGATACTCCTGCTATGCCCAGGATTTCGCCTTCCCTAACCTCGAAACTGACGCCGTCAACCAAGACCCTTGCAGAGCCGGGTTCTTGCAGCGACAAGTTCCGCACTGTCAGCACCCTTTCCCCGGGCTTAACCGGAGGAGGCTTGATGTCTAGGATCACATTCCTGCCCACCATAAGGGAAGCCAATTCACCGCTGGTGGTGGAATCTTTCGGTACAGTCTTGACCGTCTTACCCCGGCGCATTACCGTAACCCGGTCGGCAATAGCCATAACCTCATCGAGCTTGTGGGTGATCAAGATAATGGTCTTGCCCTGCTTTTGCAGGTTCCTTAGCATTTGGAAAAGCTCATCGACCTCTTGTGGGGTCAAAACCGCGGTAGGCTCATCTAGGATCAGGATGGAGGCACCTCGATAGAGCACCTTCAGCAGTTCAATTTTTTGCTGAACACCGACGGGCAAATCCCGGACCTCAGCCTGAAGGTCAACTTGAAAGCCAAGTTCTCCGGCGAGGCGGGTTATCTCCTCACGGGCTTTTTGCCGGTCTACCCGAAGTCCCTTCCTGGGCTCCTGGCCTAGGATGATATTATCTAAAGCATTAAGCCGGGGAACCAGCATAAACTCCTGATGGACCATCCCGATGCCGTGGGCGATGGCCACTCCCGGATCTGTCATTTTGACAGTCTCGCCGTTAATGCGGATAGTCCCGCTGTCTGCTGTATAAAAACCATACAGAAGGCGCATGAGAGTACTTTTCCCAGCACCATTCTCGCCAATAACAGCATGGACCTCTCCCTGCTTGACCTGGAGATCTGCATGGTCCACTGCCAGCACCTGGGAGAATCTCTTGACCACCTGAAGCATTTCAACTGCATAGGGTGTCTGCTTGCTGTTCTTCATCTCATGCGCCTCCTGTACTGCTTTACTGTACTACCCTACTCCATTGCCCTACTGTAAGACTGAACGAAGCTCTTCGGGAACCTTGAAGTCCTCAATGAATTTCTCAGCATTATCCACTGCCAGTGGTATCTCAAGTTCCTTATTCCCAGCCCGCATCAGCTCGATGGCTTTCTCGACAACAGCCACAGCCTCATCGGGCACCAGATGTTTGGTGTAGCGCATGTCTGTGATGCCGGTGGCATCTTCTTGGATACCCACCGCATAGTGACCGCCGGCAAATGTCCCATCCTGAATGGACTTAATGGCTCCGAAGATAACTTCGGGAACATTCTTCAGGGCACTGGTCAGCATCATCCCTGGATAGATATCATCTTGATCCAGGTCAAGGCCGATGCCCAAGTACTTGGGCCTGGTGCCGGCGGCCACAGCCTCAAGGGTGATGCCCTCTTCGTCATTCTTTTCCTTGACTGCCTGGAAAACTCCAAGGCCGGTGTTGGCACCGCTCATCATAATATCTACATTCTGGCCGATCATAGACAGGGCCAGTGCCTTGCCCCTGGCAGGGTCGTTAAATGCACCGGCATCTTTTACTACCAGTTCAACATTGCTGCCGGTCAGTTCATTCCAGGTCTTGATTCCGGCTCCATAGCCTGCGGTAAAGGCAATGACTGGCGGAATAGACATCGGCTCTACCATGCCGACCCTGCCGGTTTGGGTAACAGCCGCAGCTACGATGCCGGCCAAATACGCACCTTGACCAGCCCGAATCTCATATGAAGCTAGATTGGGCAGGTCTTCCGCTACCGAGTCTACCAGTATGAACTTTACATCGGGGAACCGGGCTGCAACTTCAGAGATAGCATCTACCATCAAGAAGCCCAGGGCCACAACTACATCTGCTTGCCGGGCAGCTGTGGTCAGATTGGGGATGAAATCTGTCTGCTGAAAAGACTGGATCACATTGCCGGTAACCCCCAGTTCCTTTTCAGCCATCTGCACCCCGAGCCAGCCCCCATCGTTGAAGCCTTTGTCTCCAAGGCCGCCGATATCCGTGACGAGGATCACTCTCAGGGGTTCTCCAAAGGCAGCCCCACTGCTGAGGCTAAACAGAGCGAGTACTAGGACTAAGATGCCGACTACCGTTCTCCTTTTCATCTTACCTTTCCTCCCTTGTTTTAGTTATCAGGCCGGGATAAATATGGCGCTTCCCTGCCTGCTTTTTCAACAAGTCCCATTCCGCCAAAATTTTGACCGCATGTGTTGCGGCCTTAGACACTTTCTCCTCGACTCCCTCATCATTCCAGACGTTGTTGACCCGGTCAGCCACAATGCCCACAATCATTCCAGCACGCTTGCGGTACAATCTGGCAAGGGTGAGGATGGTTGAGCCTTCCATTTCCAGATTAGCAACCCCCACCCTCTGGTACTCCTCCAGCAGCTTTTCTTTTCCTGGCGGAACATAGTCTCCGTAAACGGGCCTGGCTTGACCGGCATAAAAAGATCCGGCTGTAGCCGCCAATCCCAGGTGATAGCTAAACCCCAGTTCTTCACAGGCCTGGATCAAAGCCATCACTACATCATAATCGGCGTAAGCCGGATATTCGGGCCAAACATACAGATTGGAGGTGCCGTCAAAACGAACTGCACCGGTGTTAATAACTAGATCGCCGCAACGGATATGGGGTTGAATAGAACCGCTGGTACCGACCCGGATAAAAGTATCTGCCCCCAGCCGGGCCAGCTCATCCAGCACGACTTCCGTGGAAGGCCCGCCCACGCCAGTGGAGACAGCAGAAATCTCTGCTCCCTTGTATTTCCCAGTAGCTGTCCGGTACTGCCGGTAATTGCCCTTTTCCTCGAATTCATCCCAATAGCAAGTGATTTTCGGTATCCTGTCGGGATCACCAGGCAAAAGAACATATGGGGCAAGATCCCCTTCCCGGAGCCTGGTCGCGTAGGCTACCTCCCCCACCTGTGGTCTATCTGCTGAAGATTGTGCCACAACAGTCACCCTCTCGCCATTCTCCATGATCAAGAAACAGACAGTTTTACCAGCTAGTTAGCAGACTCCTGCGGCCTTTTCTCTACCATCACGTGATTTCTAATATCCGAAGGGGCAAAGACACCATTAGCACAGACGATCGCGGAAATATATTCAGGAGGAGTAACATCAAAAGCCGGGTACTCAGCTTGCAGTTCAGGGATGGTGGTCGGGACTCCATTAACCTCTCTCACTTCGGCTGGGTCCCGCTGCTCGATGACAATATCGACACCGGTCGGAATATTGGGATCAACGCCTTCGTAGGCAAGTACAAAGAAGGGAATTCCATGGGCATGGGCAGCAATAGCGTGGAGAAATGTTCCTACTTTATTGGCAATGGAGCCGTCCATAGCAACGGCATCTGCGGCAGTGATATACTTGGTGATCTTGCCGGATGCCATCATGTAAGCACTCATGCTGTCGGTAATCAGAGTCACCGGTATACCCATTTCGTGGATACTCGGAGCCGTCAATTTGGCACCCTGGAGATATGGCCGGGTCTCACAAGAGTAAACAGAGATCTTCTTGCCGGCTTCCCTGGCAAAATGGAGCATCCATAGAATAGCACCGGCTGCATAGCAGTGGGTAAGGATTGTATCCCCATCATCCAGGAGGCTGGCTGCATGGCGCCCAGTCTCTCGGCTCACATGGTCAAAATAGGCTAAGTATTCCCGGACATGTTCCAAGAGCTTGTCCTCCAGGTCGGCTGAGGCGCAGTGCTTGTCAGTTATTTCTTCCAGTTCATGGAGCAATACCCACAGCCGCTGTCCGGTGGGCCTGGTATTTCTGAGCCTCTCCGCTGCCTTTTCTAGATACTCATGGCGCTCTTCTACGGTTAAATCCCGGGCAGCATAGGCAGCTTGGACATATCCTAGGCCGGCAGCTACAGCAACCCCTATGGCGCCTTGGATCACCATATCCTCTATTGCCTTGGCTGTAGCCTCATAATCGGTGCAAGTCACCCATTCCCGATGAAATGGGAACTTCCGGCGATCCAGCACTTCCACTTGTCCATCTGCGTATTTCAGTGTATTGGCGTCACTAATCAGAATTGGCAGCTTGTCCTGGACCTTATGCAGTTCTTCATCTCTGTGTTTCAACTAATCTGCACCCCCCTACTTTTTCGTATGGATCATATCATATGGAAATCATTACCGTCAACGTTGACCAAAAAGACACTTTAGGGGCAGCCGCTCTGGACTGCCCCTAAATCTATTGGAAAATCGTGATTTTTTAACTGTAAAACGAACCTTTGCTCTTGACTAGGCCCTTGGCTCAAAGTATGCCGCCCTTACGCCAGCATCTTCTCGATATCTTCCTTGGGCTCCCCGATTAGCTTGACATCGTAGTTATCCTGGAGAACCTTGAGAATATCATCATTTACCCAGGCCGGCAGAATTGGGCCCAAGTAGATGCCCTTGATTCCTAAGGAGAGCAGGCTCCAGAAGATGGCAATTGCCTTCTGCTCCATCCAAGCCAGGACCAAGGTCAAAGGCAGTTCATTGACGCCGACACCGAACATTTCTGCCAACGCCAAGGCAATTTCTACAGCCACAATGGAGTCATTGCACTGGCCCAAATCGATGAGTCTCGGCACGCCCTCGATGTCTCCCAGGTCCAGGTCATTAAACCGGAACTTGGCGCAGCCTAGAGTGAGTACGATGGTGTCCTTAGGCAGCTGCTCTACAAACTCCCGGTAGTAACCGAGCCGCCGGTGGGGCGAATCGCAGCCTCCCACCAGGAAAAAGTGGCGGATCTTGCCGGCTTCGATGAGTTCCTTCAGTTTGTCCTTGAGGGACAGCACTACCGACGTGGAGAACCCTGTAGTGAGAACTGTATCCTGGGGCTCCTCCGGCAGTTCCGGAAGGGTCATGGCCAAGTCAATCACCGGCTTGTAATCATACCCCTCGATGTGGGCAACTCCTGGCAGACGGGCCGGCCCAGTGGTGAACATGCGGTCCTTGTACTCCGGCTGCGGAATCAGCACGCAGTTGGATGTTCCGAGGATCGCCACCGGATAGCGGCTGAACAGCTGCTTCTGGTCAGTCCAGGACTTGCCCAGGTTGCCTACCAGGTGGGGGTACTTCCGGAGTTTTGGATAGCCGTGGGCAGGCAGCAGCTCTGAATGGGTGTAGATATTAATGCCTGTCCCTTCTGTCTGCTTCAGAAGCTCTTCCAAGGCCTTAAGCCCGTGGCCGGTAACCACAATCCCCCTACCCTTGACAGTGCCGGTATTTACCTGGGTCGGCTCCGGTTCGCCGTAGGTCTCTATGAGAGCCTGCTTGAGAAGCTTCATGGTTTTCACATTCAAGTGGCCGGCTTCGAGAGCCATTTCAATAAAGCTCCCTGCATCAAAATTGACGTTAGTAAATGTAGAATATAAGACCTTCTCCAAGAACTCGGCGGTTTCAGGGTCTGTGTAGCCCAGCTCCCGAGCATGGTACAAGTAAGCCGACATTCCCCGAGTAGTGATGACCAGATTATCCTGCAGCCTTGCTACCAGCGGGTTCTTGCCGCAGACTCCCATTCTGGTGCAGCCTGTGCCTCCTACAGTCTGTGAGCATTGATAGCAAAACATATCCAGTGACATAGATTTCTCCCCCTCATTTTCTCCCTTGATTATTTGCTGACTGCCTTACTAAATAATTAGCTCGGCAGATAACTGGACCGGTCTTGGCTTACCCAACTCTCTAGTCTTTAAGCCGGAAGGAAAGATCCCCCAGGGTCCTGCTCCGCAGGTAGTCGGTAAACTCCCTATTCAACCGTTCCGGCACTCCCCCCAATATACATGCAGCAAAGGGACAGGTGGGCCTGCCGGTGGGACATTTTCTTTCTACCACAGGTCCTTCGATTACTTCATACACATCCAGCATGGTCACATCCTCAGGGGGCTTGGTCAAAGCAAACCCGCCCTTGGGCCCCCGGATAGAACGAAGGAGACCTGCCTTTGTGAGCCGCTGCAAGACCTTTGCCAGATGGGCTTCTGACGCACCGGTGGCAGCCGCTATTTCTTTGACGCTGACATACTCCTGATCTTTTAGGGCAATCAGCACCATACTGTGAAGCGCCAAGGACAGCATTTCCGACACTGCCACTACCTCAGCCACTGTTCTCACCTCAATTCCGGTATTAGCATACCCAAATACCTAAATGGTGTCAAGGGCTAGTCTAGAAAATTTACATGGAATTCAAGTTAACCCGTAATTTAGGTTGACCCCCCCGGCAGTCTAGGCCTTCTATCTGCGGATTTTATGATTTTTCCCTGGAAATTGCGGCTAGGTGCAGGACTCTGCCGCAGCAGCTCTAATGTAGTGGTTACAGACAAATTCATGAAGCAATCCGGAGAACTTCACAGAGGAGGCCGGCTCACCAATGGAGGTCACAGTAAAGATAGCATCTGGGATCTGCGGCATGAATAGTAAGATTGAGCTCAAGGGTTCGATGGAGGGGGATTATCGGATTCTGCTTAGCAGTGACTGCCAGCTGGTTCAAAGCCTTAAGCCATACCTTGAAGAGGCTGATCCATTGATGGCTGCTGTCGGTCGGTTCAGCAAGAATCCTATTTTTCAAGCGGCGGAGGCCTGCAGGCTCCACGCTGCCTGTCCGGTACCAACGGGAATCATCAAGGCCTACGAAGCTTTTTGCGAACTTGCACTACCTGGAGATGCAGCAATTACAATGGAAAAGCAGGACTAAAAAGCTCTTTATGATGCCAATTCCAGGACCTTAGGCAGTTTGGCCGCAACGTAGGGATTAAACCGCTGACCAGAAAGCCGGAGAATCTCCTGAACAGCCTCCCCCGGAGTGCGGGCCCGTCCATGGGGGCCCGGCCGAATCATGACATCATAGGCATTGGCTACCGCCAGGATTGCTGCAGTGATGGGGATTTCTTCTCCCTGCAGACCATCGGGATATCCTTGGCCGTTCCACCATTCGTGATGGTGGCGGATGGCTTCTACTATGCCCTCATTGATGCCCAAATTTGACAAGATGGCTGCACCTACGTCTGCATGCCGCATTAGTGTATGGTGCTCTTTTCCATCTAAAGGTCCCAGCTTCTTCAGTATGTCTTTCGGCACAGCGATATTGCCCACATCATGGAGAGCAGCTGCCTGGACAACGGTGTTCTGCATCTCTTCAGAAAGGCCCACAGCCATTCCCAGGGCCTCTGCCAAAGGTACCAAGCGGGTTATATATTCTATACTCTCATCGGTGACCTGTACTGCAAGCTCCAGCAGCCTCACCATACGGGAGGTTAAGATGCCGTGCAGCACATCTCATGGATCTCCGTAGCGAAAAGCATCGGCAGTGGCAACTCTGTTTCTCCCCCGGAGTTTAGCTCCGGCCATCAGCGCCCTGTCCGCCTTGTTCAAAAGCTCTGTTACAGTGATGCCGTGTTCAGGGTAAGTTGCTACCCCAATGGAGATGCTGATGGGACACTCCGGCAGTTCCCGGCTGAAAACATCGGCCACCCGTTTTCTCAGGCGTTGAGCTGCCGCTATGGCCGCTTGGTGATTAGTGTTTTTCATCAGAATGGCAAATTCATCGCCGCCGTAGCGGCAGACAATATCATCTGCACGGATCTCCCGCTGGATAAACTTAGCGAACTGCTCCAATACCGCATCTCCCAAGGCATGGCCGCCCTGGTCGTTGACCAGCTTGAAATTGTCCAGATCCAAAAGCAGAAGGCTTAAGCTTTCGCCCCGTTTCTGGGCTTCCATCAATACTGTCTTGCTCACCCACCCCAGCATCCGCCTGCTGCCGACGCCGGTCAAATCATCGCAAAATCCCAGCCGGTAAAGATTTTCCAAAAAACTTAGACTCTGCAGCAAAAGCACGCTGATTAATACAAAGATGAGCATTCCTATTGCGGCAGTACTAGAAGAAACAACGCCGTAAAGCTCCCTTTCCTCAACGGCCATGAGAATAACTGCTGCCCATAAAGCCAGAGACATAAAGCCGGTGCGGGACGGCATATCCAAAGCAGAAAGGGTCATGCCCACCAGCATCAAGCCATACCCAAGGGTAACCGTCCCCGGGGAACTGACCACAATCCCGGAGAGAGCTATCCATGCGGAGTAGTACCCAACCCAGCTTGCGGCCCAAGAAGCCCGCAAAGTGGCTATAAGCCAAACTGCACAGCTGACAGCGGCCTGAATCCACAAAAAGGTCGGGATCCACGTTCTCGGCTGAACACTCCGGCTGTGCATAGCAACCAATATCATGATGATGATGACAAATGCCCAGATAAGTCGCGGAAAGTTGGAGCCTTCTCCCAGAAAATGCGCGATGGACCGCCAGCGAATATGCCGCAGTACCTGTTCATTTTCCAGCTTGCCAAGGGTCAAACTTCGTACCCCCCCGTATGTATCAGCAGTGTCGGCCAAAAAAGGAGCTTATTGTAGGCTTCAACTCCTAGGACAAATGTCCTGCTTGCTTTCTTGCCTATATCGCAATATCTGCAAGTATACTGCTCTTTAAATTCGAATCTTTCCTTTTTGTATATTGAAAATCGGCTTTTGTTTCCGTCCTTTGTTCAACCCAGTTAACAGGGAACAAGAATGACTTCTTGGAAGAAAAAAAAACAAGATAGGCAGGTAGAAAGGGAACATCACCTGCCTATCTTAACCATCAGCAAGCCCCATGGGGGCTTACAATTTCCTTGTTTGGCGCGCCGCTCTTACCTTACGGCATATTCTTGATCAGGCTGAAGTCGCCTACCTTGGCTGCTTCCAGGATCGGCGCCATGTACTCATCTACCAAATCAGCACTCAAGGGTACCGGCATGTTCTTCAGCTTCATATCCAGCTGCGGATCCTTGGCAGCGGTGAGAGCCCGCTCGATGTGCTCATCGGTGAACCCTTCCAGATCGGTAAGCTTGGTCGGGAAACCGATGCGGCGGCTCAGCTCTACCATGCCGTTGGCTACCGCGATGCCCAGATCTCTGCCGGAGAGTTTGTCCAGGTCTTCAGTAATCAGACCGGCCCGACGATAGACGTCTCCAACCAGGCGCAGCTGCTTCTCGACAGCAGGTGCGAAGAACACGGTATAGTACGGGTTCATCAAAGCACAAGCCCGTCCGTGGCTGGTGAGATCCACTAGGGAGAAGCTGGTCAGGTGGGCGCCGTTGGTGCCGCCGATCATAATGGCATAGCCTCCCAAGTCGGTGGCCAGACCCAGAGCCTCTCTGCCGGCCTCATCTTCGGGGTTCTCCATGACCTTTTCCAGATTGTTAACTACCAGGTCAATGCCTAAGAGAGCGACATCTTTGATCTTATCAAAGGTTTCCTCGGATGCACCCAGGAAAACCTCCAGGCAGTGGGCAACACCGTCTAAGGCTCCATCAGCGGTGAATCCCTTGGGCATTGTCTTGGTAATGGCGTAATCAAATACTGCCCGATGCGGTACGATGGCGTCATCGACGATGAGTTTCTTCTGTCCGACAACGACATCGGTTACGTTGGAATACTTGGTTAGGTGGGCTCCTGAGCTGGCAGCAGTGGCCACAGCAATCACTGGACGAAGCTTCTTGCCGGTCTCCTGAAGGACCTTGGTCACCTCACCGGTGCCGAAATACCGATCGATATCGGCATCATAGGTTCCCAGGGATGCCAGCACGTTGGCAGCCTTGGCGGCATCGATACTGCTGCCTCCGCCAATGACTACAATGACGTCGGGCTGGTGGTGGAGAATGTAGGTCTCCAGCCGGTACACATCCTCACGGGGAGCATTAGGTGCCGCATCTCGAACGATCTCATTGGGAACCAGCTCTACTCCGTTTTCCTTCAAGGAGTTGACAACCGCATCCACTGTGGGCTTCAGCCAAGCTTCCCGATTAGCAATAACCATTGCGGTTTTGCCCAGTTCAGCGGCATATTCTCCTGTTTTACCCAAAACGCCTAAGCCGAAAGCATAAGAATCGCCTTTCCACTGGCGTAGAAGTTCACGAGCTTTCTGAACTTCAGACACTATTTCATCCCTCCACTTTTATGTTATACAGCCAAGATTACCAATCGGACCCCGTCTTATTCTCTACGCCATTTTCATCCTGTTATCCTGCATAAATACGGGTGTTAACGTATCTTTTGCTTTTTGAGTTGTTGTCATTTTCCTTAATTCGCAGGATATTCCCTTCTCTTGAAGAACTACTGCGGGCCCCTTCACTCCATAGAATCCCCATCATTAAGAGAGGACATGAGCCCATGGATGCGCATCGCCAGTGCTGCTTCCAGGTAGAGCTTCACCGGGCACACCAGGTGAAAACCTAGATGCCTTATCCGCAGCACTCACTAGATAGCCGCGGATAAGGCATCGGCCACATCGTCACTAGAGTGGAATGGTTGGGAAACAGCTAAGAACCCAGCACCCTCAAAAGGAGCTGGGTTCTTATTGCGCTTAAGTCACTGCGCGGCCTAATCATCCTCTGCTGCTATATTCCTATAAGCAAAGTATGAGTATATCACCGGCACCAAGGATACGATTACAATCACCGCCATCATTACAGCGAAGTTGTACGGGGCAGGAAGCCATGTGGCCAGCAAAGCTGCAAAACCCCCGGCAACCCAGAAAGGTCCAGCCATGCGGTGGGTCTTCCTCCAGACTTCTTCATTGGCTAGGGTCCAGGGGGTCTTGATGCCGACGAAATAGTTGTGCTTAAACCTGCCCATTTGATTACCGATGAGGATAAACATCAGCGCAACAGCAGGCTGAACCACCTTACCGGCATCGATTTTGTAACCCATGCCGGCCATCAGTACTACTCCGTGGGTCAACGCCATGATGCCGATGGTAGTCCACCTAATAATGTTGTAGCCGCCAATAAAGCGGGGATAGTTGCGTTTCTTAGGATCTAGGGACGGCGTCACCAGCATCATTAGATATATTCCCAAAGCAATCAAGGGCAGTCCGAAGGCGCCAAAGAACCTGCTGCTGTATCCATCTACCTCGCCCCGGATATTCCAGTGGCTGGGCACCCGCTCCGGCAGCTTAGGATAGAAATAAGCACCCAGGAGGAACAGCAGGGCAATTACGGCAAGCAAAGGCCAATCCCGCTTCAACTGTTCTCGGGACAAACTTGGTATGCGGTTAGTCATCGGCAGTTCCTCCTTCCCCTGTGTTTTTTGTGCTGTCATCGGCAGTATACTCCATCAGCCACCGAATAATGTCCTGAAATACTGTGGACTCCAAGGAATAAACGATATGCTGTCCTTTTCTCTCATCACTTACCAGTCCGGCCTGTTTCAGGATGGATAGGTGATGGGAAAGGCTGGGCTTCGAAATCCCAAAGTGTTCAGCCAACTCCCCCGCCGTCAAATCCCTTTCCTTAAGAAGCTTAAGGATCTTCCGGCGGTTGGGATCCGAAAGGGCCTTAAAGGTCAATCCAATCGCCGACAAACGGACCACCCCCTAGGCTTAGATATTTCGATAAATATCTAATTACATCTAGATTATATCCTTTGCGGGGTCCGCCGTCAACGGGAAAAATGCCTAGCCATCTCGAGCTATTTTACCTGTGCCGCCTTCTTCATCATTCCAATTGCATCAGCATAGTCGGCGCCGTCCCCTAGAAAGACTCCCGAGGTTCCTCCTACAAAGAAAGATGCTCCCCGGGCCGCAGCTTCAGTCACCACATCTCTTCCGATGGCTCCATCTACACCGATGGCAAACTCCAAACCCAATTCCCGCCGGATTGCCGATAGGTTGTTAATCTTATCGAGTGCAAAGCTAATCAGCTTCTGTCCCGCAAAACCCGGTTCCACGGTCATCACCATTACCATCTGGAGGTACGGCAGCAGCAATCTGATGGATTCGATGGGCGTTGCCGGATTTATAGCGATTCCCGCGGCGGCGCCGGCCGAGTGGATTATCCGCAGCAGGCGCACAGGCAGATGGGTTACTTCTATATGGAAAATACAAAGATCCGCCCCTGCCTCTATTGCCGGCTCAAGATAGCTTTCCGGGTTTTCAACCATTAGATGTACATCAATGGGGATGTTGGCAATGCTTCTTATCTGTTTGAGGATGTCTAGATTCAGCGCCAAGTTAGGAACAAAATGACCATCCATGATGTCCACATGGAATGCATCGGCACCGGCCGCCTCCAGCCGCTGGACATCATCCTTAAGATTCAGCATATCAGCACACATCAAAGATGGAGCAATGATGGGATGCTGCTTCAACCATTGCCATCGCTCAAAGTTAACGGGAAGGTCCGATTGTAGCATATCCTAATCAAGCCTCCTGAGTTCTGCCCCTATAGAAGTGGCCGTATTCTAGCTTCATAGTATCACAGAGATAGGGAGAGGTTAACCGCAGCCGCGTCCATGAAGAATTTCCTCCAAAGGACCAATTTAGACGGGGCAGCCCAACAGCCATCGAAGCCCCGGGGCGAGGTATTCCCTCCCTTGGCCCCCGGTTTCCCCGGCTTTGTCCTAAGGCAAGGTTTTGGTAATGGCTATCCAGTGCTCCCAGTGCTTCCTGGCGTCCTCCCTGGACACAGCCAAAGGTCACCGGCATGGTATCGAGGGATTCCCCGGGTGCCAGCTTCCCATACCAGCCTCTGCCGGAATTCCCCATTTCTCCGGCCAGCACGTAAAGTTTACCCCCCGTATCTTCACCAAACTCCCAGTAACAGGTACTGTAAGGCTCAACCTGCCAATACCAAGTGGTCTTGGTCTCTATATCCTCCAACATACCCATCGTGATTTTGTTCAAGCCTCTCTCCGCAACGATTTGCTCATGGGAAGACCGGTGAGAAGGTTGTCCCAGCTCATCGAGGGCCATCTTCTGCCACTCTCCATCTCCGAACCAGTCACTGTGCCACAGATGTATGTAAGTCCTGTTCAGCCGGGGACTCAGGCCTCCGGCAGCCAGGTTGTATAAGATAGTAGAGTAGATAGTCTCTACTAGAATAGGTGCATTGCCGTCATTCCGCACCCGCAGCCAAGTCTTGATGGTGGGAGAGCGGGAGCAAAGGAGATAATTAACCTCAGCAAGAAGACCGGTAACTGGATCCTTCAGTATGATCACTATTAACTTGCCGTGGGATCGGTGATCCTCAAAGGTGCTCACTAGGACCATCTGACACGGTGTCGGCTCAATGGCGCCCGCCGGAGTTGCGGTTCTGCCTTCCCCCCGCAGCCTTACTTCCATGAGCCTCCCGGATCGCAGATCCTCTCTGGGCCAGAGCTTTTTGGGAAATAGGCCAAGAAGCCGAATTTCGTCTGCGATGCGTTCCAGAATGAGATGGTTGCTGTGATGTTTGTAAGCAATCTGCATCTACCAATCTCCTTTCGAAAGCGCGGTCACAGATATTCAACTTATTGTCCTGTAGTGAAAGTTCTGCCCAAAGGTCTTCTCATTCGCAAAATGTAATTCTCTGTCATATAACTTAATTCCTGGTCAACAAGTCCTATTTTCAGTCACTTAATCGGTAAATTTCCACGGGGGGCGAATGGTAGTAAGAATATTGGACCCGCCTGCTCGGGAGAAACGACCCCCAATGTGAGGAAAGAACCGGCCTTCAGGCCGGTTCTTCGTCACTTCCCATACAGCAGGCAATCAGTGCGGCGGCTGCCGTTAATGATTGGGGAAACTATTCATACCCAAGTTCAGGCCACGATCCAGTCATCCTCATGGACAAACTGGGACCTGTAAAGCTTCGCATACACCCCATCAGCCTCCAGGAGTTCCTCGTGGGTGCCCTGCTCCACAATCCGCCCATTATCTAGGACCACAATTTCATCGGCACCCTTAATGGTGGAAAGCCGATGGGCAATAATCAAGGTGGTGCGCCCTACACTCAATTGGTCCAGGGATTCCTGAATAAGGGCTTCAGTTACATTGTCCAGCGCCGAGGTGGCCTCATCCAGGATCAGGATAGGCGGATTCTTGAGAAACACCCTGGCAATGGAAATCCGCTGCTTCTGCCCGCCTGACAGCTTTACTCCCCGCTCGCCCACGTACGTATCGTACTGATCCGGCAGTGACATGATGAAATCGTGAATCCCTGCCTTCTTGGCAGCATCGATCACAGCACTGTCACTGGCGCTGGGGTCACCGTATAAAATGTTGTCCTTGATGGTCCCGGTAAACAAGAACACATCTTGGGAAACTAAGCCGATGTTCTTCCTCAGCGAACGGAGCTGAATATCCCGGACGTCATGGCCGTCGACATAAATGGTGCCGTCAGTTACATCATAGAAGCGGGGAAGCAAATGACATAATGTAGTCTTTCCTCCGCCGGAAGGACCCACCAAAGCCACGGTCTTCCCTGGCTCGATGGTCAGGTCTACGTTGTGAAGTACGGGAGCCTGTTCGTGATACTCAAAGGAAACGTTTCTAAGCTCGATACGCCCCTCAACGTCTTTGAGTTCCACTGCGTTGGGCGAATCAACGATTTGAGGCTTTGTATCCATCAATTCTACAAACCTGGCAAAACCAGACATCCCCTGCTGATACTGCTGGGTAAAGGCTGTCAAGCGCCGAATGGGCTGCAGGAAAAAGCTAATGAACATTAGATAGGCAGTTAAGTCTGCAAAGTCAATCAGCCCGTGGTAGGCATAGACGCCGCCAATTCCTAAGACTGCCAGATTCAGCATATTGGTGAGAAAGTTGAGCCCCGCAGTAAACTCCGCCATGTGCTTAAAGGCTCCTTCCCTGGCCTCTTTGAAATCGATGTTGGCAGCATCGAATCTGTCGATTTCATACTCCTCGTTGGTATAGCTCTTAGCCACCCGGATACCGGAGAGGCTGTTTTCCAGATCTGCATTGACCTGCGCGACCTTCTCCCGTTCCCGGCGGAAGGCAGCCCGCATCTTCGTTCGCCTGGTAATGGCAAACCAAGCGATAAAGGGAACGAAGACGAAGACGATTAAGGTCAGATGGACATTGATGCTCATCAGATAAATAAAGGACCCGATGAGCATGAAAGATGCGATCAGCAGATCTTCAGGTCCGTGATGGGCTAGTTCTACTACATCCCTTAAGTCATTAACCATTCTGGACATGAGGTACCCGACCCGGGTGTTGTCAAAGAAATTGAAGTCCAGGGTCTGAAGGTGGGAGAAGAGATCTTTCCGCATCTGATACTCCATTCTGACCCCCACCACATGGCCCCAGTAGTCCACTACATACTGGAGCACCAGCCGCAAAACATACATCAGCACCATTGCTCCGACATAGATCAGCATCAAGCGCAGCTGGCGGTTGGGAATGAAATCCTTCATAAAAACCCTGGTCATTATTGGAAACACTAGGTCCAGCACCGCGATCAAGGATGCACAGACCATGTCCAGCACAAACAGCTTCCAGGCATAGCGATAATAATGAACGAACCTTTTCAGTAATGACACCTATGTGCCCCCCTGCAGAATACTACTCCATCGGAGTGTGCCTGTTCTTGCACACCAATCATACATTATTCCATACCCAACTGACATCTCCTGCCCTTGGGGGTGAGGTCACAGGCACGAACCCGGTAGACTTACTTTACTGCAAGCCTATTCTAGAGACACTTTTCACTATCCATGAGGCTTTATAAGTGCTATAATGTGGTAGCAGCGTGCTTGTCCTCGTTGAGCGATGATTTTTTGCCCGGTTCCCCTTCGGATTTTCGTTTTCAGAGGTCTTGACATTTAACATCCCCATAAAGGGTATACCCAATATGGCAGTGGTGTTAATCACGTAAAGGAGGGAGTACCATGCGCAGCATCGTCC
>JAAYHH010000138.1 GCA_012735435.1 Bacillota bacterium
TAGAAAAGATAAGACCAGGAGGGATTTTGACATCCTTTCCTGGTCTTTTACAGCTAATTTATTCGGCCTTCTCAAACTGCTCTCTGGGAGCTCCGCACTTGGGGCACTCCTTTGGTCGACACCGACCTTCCTTAGTCTCGCCGCAAGCGGTACATTTCCATACCGGCACTAACCTGCACCTCCGCTTCTCTAGAGATAATGCTTAAGGATTAGTCAAACTCCATAATTTCCCTGCCTGCCCTGGCAAATCTAATCTTCATTGGATGACGTATCCCAGAGCCACTGGTGCTTAGCTACCAAAGGCATTCGCCATCCTCGGCCAAATCCCCGCCTTGTCACCCTTAAGCCGGGAGCCGCCTGCCGCCGCTTAAACTCGCTTCTTACCAAGAGCCGCAGCACCTCATCGACGGTCTCCTGGGGATAACCTGCCTCGGCCACTTCCTCTCTATTCTTGCCTTCTTCAATAACCAGCCGCAGGATCCCATCCAGGATGTTGTAAGGAGGCAGGCTGTCGGCATCCAATTGATTGGGACGGAGTTCCGCTGATGGCGGCTTAGTCAGGATTGAAACAGGAATTATCTCCTTTTCCCGGTTAATCCAATCTGCCAGCCGGTAAAGATCAGATTTATAAACATCGGCGAGCACCGCCAGACTGCCGCTCATGTCACCATACAGGGTTGTATAACCCACCGCCAGTTCCGATTTGTTGCTGGCATTGAGCAAGAGCCAGCCGTACTTGTTGGCCAGGGCCATGCAGAACATCCCCCGCAAGCGGGCCTGGATGTTTTCCTCCACCACATCCAGGTTCACATCGATAAAGCTATCCAAAAGGGTGCCCTTGACAATGGACAAAGCATCGGAAATGGGGATGATCTTTAAGTCACAGCCCAAGTTCTCCACCAGCTCCTTGGCATCGATAATAGATTGGGGTGACGTATAGGGGCTGGGAAGGGTAACGCAGTGAACATATTCCTTCCCCAATGCTTCCACAGCTAGACAAGCAGCTATGGCCGAATCCAACCCCCCGGATAGACCTATGACTACATCACTGAAACCAGACTTTTCCGCATAATCACGAATCCCCAGGACCAAGGCTCCATGGAGCATAGCAATGGAATTGGTGGTAACTGGAGGCATCGCCCCTCTGACCTGGATGCCCTCCATTTCCACTACGATGAGTTCTTCCTGAAAGGCACTGCCTCTAGCACAGATATGGCCTTCGCCATCAATGGCCAGAGACTGGCCCGCGAAAATTGCCTCATCATTGGCACCAACCTGGTTAACCCAGAACACCGGCTTACCTGTCCTGCGGGCTATTTGACTGAGCAGTTCCTGGGTATTAGCCTCTTGGCCGAAATAGTAGGGGAAACTTCCTATGTTTACCAAGAAATCCGCTCCGGCTTCCGCCTGGGCCTCCATGGGATTTTCCGGACTCTCCATGTCTTCCCCCACCGATATGCCCATGGATAGACCTTCTATGACCGCAAGTTCCACTTCCTGGCTGCCGGGAGTAAAGTAACGTCTTTCATCGACGAGATCGAAATCAACGAGATTCTGTTTGCGCCAGGCCCTGACATTTCCTCGGCCGTCGCAGAAAAAGGCCGTATTGTACACACCCACTCTCCGGCCGCTGCCCTCGGCTATATGGTACTCCGGGCCTCCGATCACTGCCGCTATGCCCTCAATATCCTGAGCCAGCTGCTTAACGGCTCTGCCCGCAGCAGCCAGCAGCTCCCGGCGGGTCAGCAGGTCTCCCGGCGGATAGCCGGTAACTGCCATCTCTGGGAAAATGACCAGTTGGCATCCCTGCTCCTTGGCCTTAGCGGCATAGTCCCGGATCTTCTGGATATTGCCCTTCAAATCTCCTATGGTCAAATTGATCTGTGCCAGCGCAATTTTCACCCGATCACCTTCTTTAACTTAACACAGTCAGCTGAGCACTTCGTCTTTAGTTTACCTCATTTTAACAGGAGAAAGCCCATCCTGCAACAGACAGGATTGACAGACCTTTGACGAAATGTAGTATAATAGCCAAAACGGACGTGTCATGACCGCCATGTCTTCTAATGCGGTACAACTAGACCAACCACGTTACCAACAGCTTTTTTGAGGATGAGTGTTCATGCCCAATAAACACCGGCGGGGTGGTGTTAAACAGCAGCACTCCATTATTCCAGGCA
>JAAYHH010000020.1 GCA_012735435.1 Bacillota bacterium
ATGCCTGGGATATAGATATTTTCTACCAAGAGAAACCTTGGGAGATTACAGATCTGCGGGATGCCAGGGTCTTAGAGAACGGGTCGGAAAAGGCGGTTGTCGGGCTTCGGTGGCAGTTTATGGATTCTACCATTGACCAGAAGATCATTCTCTACCGGCGAATTCCCCGGATTGATTTTGAAACCGAAGTGGACTGGCATGAACATCAAGTCCTGCTTAAAGTGGCTTTTCCGGTCAATGTGTATACCAACAAGGCCACCTACGACATCCAATTCGGCAATGTGGAAAGACCAACCCATTGGAATACCAGCTGGGACTATGCCCGGTTTGAGGTTGTGGGCCACAAGTGGGCCGATCTTTCTCAGCGGGACTACGGTGTCAGTCTGTTGAATGACTGCAAATATGGCCATGATATTAAGGACAATGTGATCAGGCTGACTCTGATCAAGTCAGGTATCATGCCTGATCCCAATGCGGACCAAGGGCTGCACCGCTTCACTTACAGTCTCTATCCCCATGCCGGCAGCTGGTATGAGGGCAAGACTGTGCAAGAGGCGTACAGCTTGAACAACCCGCTGTTTGCCATATCGGCTGAGACAGCTGGTTCCGGACGGCTGCCCAGAACCTTTGGATTGGTCGAAAATCTCAAAGAAGGAATTATCCTGGAGACGGTGAAAAAAGCTGAGGATACCGGTGATCTTATCCTGCGGTTCTACGAATACGGCGGGGGTACGGTAAAGGCCAATATCGCACCAAATCTGCCGGTTAAGGAAATGGCGATTGTGGACTTGATGGAACGCCCCCTCAATGAGATAATCGATAAGGGTCAATTGACCTTTACACCGTATGAAATCCACTCTGTCAAGGTTGCACTTGACAGGTGAGAAATCTTAATACAAGAACCAGAGAGGAGGAGCCCTTATAAGGGCAAAACAGGTATGGTCTACGAAAGGTACAGGGAAATAGCTAAAGAAATGATCATGGCAGGGGTGAAGGCTGCTGATCCCACCCAGGCAGTAATGGATAGCGTCAAGCTTAGCGGCAAGACGTTGACCGTGCGCGGCGACACCTTCAATCTAGAGGACTATGACAAGATCCTGGTGTTTGGTATCGGAAAAGCTGCTGCACCTATGGCCAGAGCCCTGGAGCAGATTGTGGAATGCGATGGAGGTTTGGTGATCACCAAGAAGGGCGATGAAATCGGAGACGTAGAAGTAAAGAGTATTCCGGTTTACAAAGCCTATCATCCAGAGCCCCGTGAGGACAATGTGAAGTACAGCACCATGATCCTCGATCAAATCAAGGCACTGGATCCCAACAGCCGTACCTTGGTGTTCTTCTTGATTACCGGCGGCGGTTCAGCTCTGTTCTCAGTACCGCCGGAGGGAATCACCATCGACGAGTTGTTCCGCATGAATGAGCTCTTGATGCACTGCGGTGCCACCATTTACGATATCAACACCATCAGAAAGCATGTTTCACAGGTAAAAGGCGGCCGTTTCGGTCAGCTGTGCTCAGAACACGGAGCAACGGTAATATCCCTTATCCTCTCTGATGTAGTGGGCGATGATCTCAGCGTAATTGCATCGGGACCTACTTACAAAGATCAGACCACCTTTGAGGATGCAATTCGTCTAGCTAAACAGTACGGTATTTGGGAAGAAATGCCTGAATCCATTAAAAAGCATCTGGAGAAGGGTCTTTCCCATCCAGAGATGGAGCCGCCCCGGGAGCTGCCTCCCAATGTCCATAACTACCTAATCGGCAACAACATGGGCGCTCTATTGGCGGCTGAGAAAATCGCTAAGGAAGCCGGATTCAATACCATGATCTTGACCAGCCAGAACACCGGTGAGGCCAAGTACATCGCCAAGTGCATCATGGGAATCGCCAAGGAAATCCAGGATACCCAGCGTCCCATTGCCCCGCCGGCAGCGTTGATTATCGGCGGCGAGATGACGGTAACCTTCCGATGGGAGGAGCGGGACGGCTTCGGACCTAACCGGGAGTTCGTACTGGCATCAGCCATCGAGATCGCCAATCGGGAGAATATAGTTGTAGCCGGTGCCGACACCGATGGCGAAGATGGTCAGGGCAAGTCAGGTGCCATCGCTGACTGCCGGACTGTGCACCGCACTAAGC
>JAAYHH010000139.1 GCA_012735435.1 Bacillota bacterium
AGAATGCAGTTGGTCCCAACAGACCAGCCGCTGGCCCCAATTCCCAAGAAAACGTAGGCCATCAGCATCACGGCAAGCCTTCCACCGATGGAAGGCACCAGGGCGGCAGACAGGGCTGCAGCGGGAGCTACGGCCTGGGCTATGCCCACATAGCCTAACATCCTCCGGTAGCCCCTATGGTGCCCCAGGTAACCCCAGATTAGACCTCCGACTACCGAACCCAGAGTCTGAGCGGAGATAAAGTATCCTGCTGCGCCGGTAGACAGCCCCAGGATTTCTTTGGCATAAACTACGTAAAACGGAAGGGCCAAGCCGCTTAGCCCGATGAGAAAGATCTTAGCCACGATCTGCAAGAATACCGGCTCTCTCTTTAGGTATTCAGGCACTCTCCTCAGGAACTGAGCAAATGGTTCGGCCTCCTTGTAGACCTTCCCTGGTGGTTCTTTAACTAGAGCTATGGCTGCGAAAGAACCCATGAAAAGCACAAAGGAAAGGATAAAGAGCACCCCATAGTTGGCAGGAAAGCTCAAGGCATCACTTTCCAGCACCCATGTGACGAAAAACCCCAGACAGAAAGCCCCCAGGCTGCCGAAGGCCTGCATCAATCCGAAGAATCTACCCCTTTGCCCCTGGGGTATGCACTTGCCGACAATATCGGTCCAAGTGAGTCCTGCACACCCCTCCCCCAGCCAAAAAAGTGAGTGGGTTATGAAAACTAGGGCTAGAAGCAGCGCTGCCGGTATTTTATCGGCAAACAGCAGCGCTGCTCCCAATAAACCTACCGGTATCCTGGCAAGGCAGGCATAGAGAAGCCACGGCAGCTTCCGCTCCCGATGTTTGACGTAATTAGCTATCGGCAGAGCTGGAAGCCACATGCCGGCAAACCGTAAGGTTCCCACCAATCCCACCAGCATAGATGAGCCGGTGAGCCGGTCCACCAACAGGGGCATTGTGGTAGCTGGATCGAATAGGGCTAGGGCCGGTGTAAATAGGATTCCATCCCACATAAGCGCCCAGAAGTTACGGCGCTGATTGGCATCACCTTTGACAGTACAGCGGACCGGAACAGCCATAACTAGTCTCCAATCGTGATCAGCTCATATCGACGGCTTCCCATTCCCATCCGTTCAGCATGGTCAAGCTGCGCATTGTAGTCGTTTTCCGGCCACATATCATAGAACAGGTCCTTGTTTGCAGCCTCAGCCAAGAGGTCAACCGCTGCCTGGTCAATGGCAACGGGATCATAGGAGGCCAAAATCCCCACATCCCTAATTACCGCCGGCTGTGCCCGTCCTATGCAGTCACATAATTTGGTCACATGGATCAGATAAGTAAAACACGCAATCTTATCCCGCTTGTCCTTGACCGCTCCCCATGCGTATTCCGCCATCTTCTCCTGTAGAGCACGGCTGGTACCTTCCCAATTGACCTCAATCGCGCCGAACTGACAGGTGGCAGTGCACTCTGCACATCCATAGCAGATACTCTCATCAATTTCGGCTTTGCCGTCCACCATTGAAATAGCATCAACCGGACACCACTTGATGCAGAGCCTACAGGCCCGGCAAACCTCCCTCAAGATACGGGGCTTCACATCGGAGTGCTGGTTTTGCTTACCGCTACGGCTGGCACTTCCCATCCCTATATTCTTAATGGCCGCGCCAAGGCCGGTCCCTCCATGGCCGGTGGCATGGGATAAGACAAATAATACATCACTGTGGAGAATATCATTGGCGATTTTCACACTCTTAAAATGGACACCGTCGATGGGAACTTCCTCGTAGCTCTTGGACCTGATCCCATCGGCAATGATCACCGGTATCCCCATGTTTTCCGGACCAAACCCATGGGCATAGGCCTGCATTAGGTGGTCTACAGAGTTGGACCGCTCTCCCCGGTAAAGGGTATTGGCATCGGTCAAATACGGCTTGACGCCGGCATCCTTAAGTGCCTTAATCAGCGGGTGGAGATAATCCGGTTTGATGTACCCGGTGTTATTCTTCTCACCAAAATGCATCTTCATCGCCACCAGATCGCCCTCTTCCAGGATGCTGCGGAAATTGGCGGCTTGATAAAGCTCCAGAGTCTTCTGAGCTACGTCTTCCTTGGACGGATTGTCTTCTACCGGTGCAAACCAAACTTTACTCACCTTGTTCCTCAATTCCTCGCCCTCCAATCTGGTGCCGTCTAGCCTTTCTTCAAGTGTAACCACCAAAATAGTCCCTTAATTAGCTATAAAGGAAGAAAGCCCCAGGGCTTTCCACATTATTTTATTACACGCAAAGTCTAGATAACCTCTTTGCGCCGTAAGGGACAATGTCAATGAAACTTGAATCTTGGGCCTAAATTGACTTTGCTGAACACAGGAATATAATGGGAGGCGGGAGAAATCGGTTAGTGTGGACATATCATCTCTTATGTCAAAGGAGGAGGTTCTATGGAAACAATCCGGGTCGGTATTATCGGTGCTGGCGGTATTGCCCAGTATGGCCATCTGCCTGCTTTTAGAAACACTCCCGGCGTTGAAGTTGTGGCCATCGCTGATATTAACGAAAAGAAGCTGGCCCATGTAGCGGAGAAGTTCGGCATCCCCCGGCGGTTTACGGATTATCGGGAGATGTTGGAGCAGGCGGACATCGATGCGGTCAGCATCTGCACTCCCAACTACCTTCATCGGGAAATGAGCATCAACTCCCTCAATGCCGGCAAGCACGTTCTTTGTGAAAAACCGGTGGCTGTCACAGGTGAAGACGCAAAGGCCATCATAGCTGCTGCGGAAGCCAGCGGCAAAGTCTTCATGGGAGCCTTTTGCCAGCGATTTAGCGGAGCCTCCCAAATTCTAAAGAAATTTATTCAGGATGGCAAGTTCGGGGACATTTACTATGTGAAGGGCGGTTACATACGGCGCCGAGGCATTCCCGGCCTAGGGGGCTGGTTCACCACCAAGTCCCTCTCCGGCGGCGGCTGCATGCTGGATATCGGTGTCCATGCACTGGACAGGATGTACTGGTTGATGGGTGCGCCAGAACCTGTAGCAGTATCTGGGGCGGTTTACCAGGCCTTTAAGGACAACGCCGTGGATGGCGGCTGGCCTCCCCTTGACACCAGAATCGGCGATGTATTTGCCGGTATCAACGATGTAGAAGATATGGCATCGGGCTATGTGCAGTTTGCCAATGGAGCAACACTGGTACTTGAAGCCAGCTGGGCCGGCAACTGTGAACCCAATTTCTACATGCAGCTCTTCGGCACCAAGGCAGGCGCCATGGAAGATTCCCGGGGCCTGAAGATCTTCGGCGAAGAAGCAGGCAGCCTACTGGATATCGAGCCCCAAGTAGATACAAAGATTAACACATACGAAGCGGAAATCGCCCATTTTGTCGACTGCATCCGGGAAGGTAAAAAGCCTCTAACCACGCCCCAGGAGATCATTAATGTTGCGAAGATTATCGAAGCTGTGTACAGATCTGCTGAGCAAAACGGCCAGCAGATTAAGATCTCCGACCTATAAAGCTTGTGTCGATGAGATCCGAAGACCATTATCAAAACTGTCACCAGGCCGTCAAATTATAACCACAACACTCGCCCATCAGGACAATTCCGGGGCGAGTGTTTTTGTTTCAAATCGGCAAAAAGGTGCTCTCCGGCTTCCCTTCTATGCCTGCTTCCTTGAGATCTTCCATACAGACAGTAGGAAAAATACCACACCTACACACAATAGGTACAGCGTGCTTTCCCACCAACTGATGATCCTGCCTCCCAAGTCAAAGGAAACTCCCATGATAAGACGAAACCGAAGTAATTCCGATGCAGGAACTCCGGCAAAGGCCATTGTCTCTGCTGGTTCCATCATAATTCTCCGGATCAGCATAGCAGCATGGGAGGGCGGAAACACCTTGATAATCGTCTGAATCGGTGCCGGCAGAGAGCCAACTGGTATATAGATCCCCGTCAGGAATCCAATTAGGGTGCCAATTAATGTGCTGGCAGTTGAGTATGCACTGGCACTTCTAAAAAGTGAAACCACGAAAAACAGCATGAAGGTAGCTGAAAGGCAGTTCAAAAACACAACAGCTAATACTTTCCCAAGGGCACTGGTGGTCAGCAGTGCTCCTCCATTGACCACGATGTAAAGTTCTGCAAGGACTATTGTAACTAAAGTCATGACAACGCCAATAATGAAACTGCTGGCGATATACCCAGTTGCTAAGGTGCTCCTCTTAACCGGAGATGATAGAAAATCCTTGCTGATCTTAAACCGCTGATCATCGATCATATTCCCCATTGCGCCCATCACGGTGGTGATAGGAGTTACGGCGATGACCCCAGCCATTATCCAATTGTCTACCAGAGGTCCGCCGCCTTCTATTCCCCTAAAATCGCTCTTCATAACATCTCCCAGGAACAAGAGATAAAGGCCGATGATGACAAAGACGCCCAGAAGGGAAAAGAAAACCGCCGCCCTATCCCGGAAAAACAGCAGCAAATTGCGCTTTACCAAGGCCCTCATTCCCTCAACTCCCTTCCGGTAATCTTTATGAAGACATCATCCATGGTGCCCTTTATGACTTCGAATCCTGCGATGCTATCCTTTACCCGTTCCAATATAGGCAGAGCATTCAGAGTGGATTCAAGCTCGATGGTCAATGTATCGGCATAGGCTTCATAAACACAGCCCATCTCTGTTACAATTTCTTCTAGTCTAGTTCTATCCCATCCGTGGATAACTAGATAATCGGAACTGTACTGGTCTTTTAGCTCAGAGGGTGTTCCCTTGGCAGCTATCTTGCCGTGATCAATCATCACGACATAATCTGCCTTGGCTGCTTCCTCCATGTAATGTGTGGTAAGGAAAACGGTCATCCCGGTATCCCCTTGGATTTGCCTGATAGTCTCCCAGACCCGCTGCCGGGTTTGGGGATCAAGTCCTGTAGTAGGTTCATCTAGAAACAAGATCTTGGGCGTATTAAGAAGAGCCCTGGCGATATCTGCCCGCCTTCTCTGTCCTCCGGAGAGCT
>JAAYHH010000021.1 GCA_012735435.1 Bacillota bacterium
AGGTCCACATGGGCCGTCTAGAAAAGGCCATCGGCGAACTGGCCAGGCAGGAGGCCTTTGTTAAAGCCCTTGCCCAGATATCCCCGACAGACCTGTGCTACCAGCCTGAACAGCTGTTTCAGACAATACCCAATCCAGATCCAATGCTGGATGATGAGGATGGGGAAGAAGAAAGTCAAATTGTGTCGGAACTTGATGAGCCTGCAGCAGTCGATGCAACTGTTGATATCGGCTTCGATGGGGAGGGGGTGCTGTCCCGGGTTCCCCAGCCCTTCTATTGGGGCGATGAGTACCCCGATTTCGAACAATTGGAAGCAGAGGAGCTGAGGAAGCTCGTAGAACGGCTGGGCAAACTCACTGAACGTCTGGAGGCGATATCTGAAGGTGCACCGGAGAATGCCGAGGGAGGTGATGGGTGGGCAGCTGATGGGCACGCCCCGGAAGGTGAGCCGGTGGCAGTGGAAAATGGGCAAGGTGACCACGATGCTTCCGTTCTTTCAGTTACTGTAGAACAAGGGGAGTGCCCGCAAGCCTTAGGAGAGGACATCGAGGTGATGGAAACCATTGGGTTTTCAGATTGGTATTCACAGGAAGAAAGTGAGGTGAGGGTGGATCTAGCCGCTGATATGGAACGTGTGAATAAGAATTTTCCGGAAAAGCCTATTGAATCTGGTATGGAGGTTCCGGTGGAGTATGCAGCAGGTCTAGAGCCGTCTGAAGAGAGAGAGGTAATTTTCCATGACCAGGAGGCTTTAGAGACCATTGAAGCTGCGGCCGAGGGGACCGTGACCCAGGGATTTCCGGGGGAGGACGCTGCAGCTGAGGGAATCCAATGTACGCCTGCAGAACCCCTGGATGATCCCGTAGAACTCTCGGTTTCTCAAGCTAGAGGGTGGGAGGAGGAAGCCCCGCAGCAGCTTGCCTGGGAAGAAGAGGTCACAGTCGATGATCCACCTGTGGAGGTAATGGCAGCACCCCAGGAGGAAACTTCCGAGGAAGAGGAGGTCATTTGCTCATCGGAGGAGCCTGATCTAGAAGCGGCGGCAGACATCGATGATTCGGTAGAAATCTCGGGGGAAGGGCTGGTCGTAGATGATCTGCAACCGGAAGAACCTAGTTCATCATCGATGCATACCCCCCAGTCTAAGCCGGTGGTTGAATGGAGCAATTTTCCAGAGCCCATGCACCGACGCCGCCGAAATCGGAGCCGTCCTGTATAAGAGATGGCTAAAGGATAGCGGGTTATAGCCAAAGGTCGGTTGCATTATGGGCCGACCTTTGGATCTCTTTCTCTGGAGTGAAGGGGTGACTTTGTTGCAGCATCTGTCCACAGAGGAAGAAATGCAGGAGCAGGCTGAAGGCCTACCCATAAACCTGGCATCATTCTATGACTTGAACATTACAGCAATCCGGACAGTACTTCCGCCGAGTAAGGAAAACATAGATTGCTGGATTGTCTTCGCCCAAGAGGGGATTTTTCGGCTCTATTTGCAGGAAAAAGCGGAGCATATCCTTATCCTGCTCAAGGTGTGGGAACATCTGCAGGAACGGGGCTTCTCCCGCCTTGCGGTTCTGCAGCGTGCTTACAGTGGGGATATAGCTGTCAGTTTAGGTGACAAGCTGGCTTACTTGACAGAAGAACTGAAAGGACGGCCTGGGGAGCTGGTCGTTCAATCCGATGCTGTCGAGATCGGACGCTGCTTAGGAGAACTGCATGTACTATCACAAGACCTCTTGCCTTCCATCCAAGGGGCCTTTGAGCAGTGTAGATTGGTGGAACCAAGTCTGACTGTACAGCGGGAGGATTTGGAGCTTTTCCGGACCATGGCCCGACACAGATTGTATCCCACCAGCTTTGATCTCCTGTTTGTCAAGATCTATGATGAAACGGCCCGTCTAGCGGATGAAAGTTTGGATTTGCTGACGGAATTCCCCCTTGACCAGCTTGAGCATGAGCCCAGCTGGACCAGTCTCTTATTGGGAAGCTGCCAAGGCCGGGTCTTTAAGGTAAACGATGAAGGAACAGCCCGGCTTCCTTATATTGAGAAAGTAATCTGGGGACTTTGCGTTAGGGACCTTGTTACCCTTTTGGATAGTGTCGGCGAATATACCCATTGGTCTGTGGCTGCAGCTGTCCAAGTGCTTGATGCCTACCGAAGTGTGCGGGACCTTCATCAAGAGGAAATGGGGCTAATGTACGGGCTGGGCATCTTTCCGAAAAAGATCTGGGAGGTTAGTTACGATTATTACAAAGGCCGCCGTAGACAGGGCGAGCCCCAAGCTGCGGAAATGCTTCGGCAGGAGTGGGAGAAGGCGGCTGGACGCAGAGAATATTGGCGCCTGCTGTTGGGAGATGAATTGGGGTATGAAAATCGCCATTGATGCCCGAGGAGCCGTGTGGTTTAGAGGAACGGGGATCGGCACTTACACATATCAGTTGGTCCGGGGATTGACCCGGGAGCTGGGTCATGAATTTATGTTTTTTCTGCCGGAGGGTTTTGAGGACGGGGTGCTTGGCGCTGGCGATGCTGACTGGGTGGCGGTCAGGGAAAATCCCGACTGGCAGGTGGAGCAAGCCCACATGGTGAGGTCCATGGAGGAGGCAGGTGTTGAGTTGTATCACATGCCCCAGAACGGCCTGAACCTGCCCCGGTATTTGCCTTTCCCAGTAGTTGTCACCCTCCACGATGTGATTCCCTATATCCTTCCCCAGACGTGCAATCCGGCCTTTCTCCGGCGGTTTATGCATCAGATGCCCTATATCGTTGAACGGGCAGATATGCTCATCACGGTCTCCCATTATTCCAGAAGGGATATCATCCGCCATCTGCAGGTTCCACCGGAGAAAATCGCCGTTATCTATGCGGCGCCGGAGCCCATCTATGTGCCCCTCCCCCAGGTTCCCTGCCGAGAGTTTTTGCGGGAGCGGTATGGGATCAGGGGTGGGCCTTTGATCCTTTATGTGGGCGGTTTCAGCTGGCGAAAGAATGTTGGCCTCCTCTTGAGGGCCTTTGGTGCCGCAAAGAAGGAACTGGGGCCGGAGGCAGTTCTGGTGATGCCGGGGAGGGCAACTCCAGAAGTAGACGGGCTTCGGCAGTTGGCCCGGGGGCTGGGAATAGAAGAACAGGTGATTTTTCCGGGTTATGTCCCAGTTCAGGATTTGCCGCAGTTCTACGGAGCCGCCGATGTCTTTGTCTATCCATCATTATACGAAGGTTTCGGCATGCCGCCCTTGGAGGCCATGGCCTGCGGGGTGCCGACCATTACTTCCTGGGCATCAGCCCTGGCGGAGATTGTGGGTGAAGGAGCGCTGCAAGTAGACCCTTATGATGCTGCAGGGCTGGCGGAAGCAATACTTCAAGTGGTCACTGATACGAAACTGGCAGCAGAATTGAGGCAAAAGGGCAGAGACTGGGTGCAGCGCTATTCCTGGAAAAAGGTTGTGAAAGAGACTGTGCTGGTTTATGAGGCCCTTCTGGATTGAGTCCTGATGGATAAACAAACTCTAAAGCGCTGCTGTCTCTGCCTAGTGCATGCAATTAAGCCGATTTTTCTTTTCAGCTGATGTTCCTTTAGCTTCGGATGTTCTCAAAAGCGGCAGCGGGAGCCGTCGATCTCCCAGGTCTGAAGTCCCTGCTGCTCGAAGCCGAACTTTACTACCTGGCCGCCGGCCTTCTCTAATTCCGCCGCGATGATGTGCTTTTGGTCAAAGGGGCAGTAGACCAAGAGATAGCCCCCGCCTCCTGCTCCCAAAATCTTGCCTCCCAACGCCCCGTGTTTGCGGGCTGTTTCGTACAGGATATCGATGGTCTCATTGGTTATCTGCTTGGCCAACCGCTTCTTATTCATCCAAGCATCGTGGAGCAGGGCACCGAAGTCGTTGAGTCGTCCCTGGAGGAGAGCGTTTTTCATATCGATGGTGATCTGTTTTAGTTCATCCAGGGCGGCTACCGAATCAGCTTGCTTTTCTACATAGCCCTTTACCTGAGTTTCGATGATGCGGGCAGATAGGCGGGTCTTGCCGGTATAGCAGAGAAGAAGGTGATACTCCAGCTCATTGAGGATAATAGGTGAGATCCGCAGGGGATTTACCACCGTGTAGTCTTTGTGAAACTCGATAAAATTAAAGCCTCCGAAGGCGGCCGCGTACTGATCCTGCTTACCGCCTTTGATGCCCAGCACCTCCCGCTCCACATGATAGGCCAATTGGGCAATATCGTAGTTGGTCCAGGGCTTTTGCAGCCATTGGCGTATCAGGCCGATGAGGGTTACTGCCATAGTGGAAGAGGACCCCAGACCGCTGCCTGGAGGGGCATCACTATGGATAAAGAGCACAAAACCGTCTCCATTGCCTTCTAAGAGAGTGTTGATCACTCCCTTCACCAAATCCAGCTCTCCATCATACACCAGCTGGCGATCGACATCGTATTTGGCCACGACATCGAAATCCAGGGACTTGACCTGGATGACCGGTTCCTTTTTAGGGATCAAACTGGCATAGCTGTACTTATCGATGGTGGTGGAAAGCACCACTCCCCCCTTTTCCTCAGGATACGGGGGAACATCGGTGCCGCCGCCTGAAAAGCTGATTCGTAGTGGCGCTCTACTGCGGATGATCATGGCAGTTTCTCCTCCTGGTGAGGGTGATAATAGGTCCAAGGTAAGACAGCCTTACGTTTCCGAACTGCTGAGATGCACGTCTAGGGCCTGGTAGCCGGCAGGAGTCCCGATATCGATAAAAGAGACCGGTGACAGATATCCGTAAAGCCCAGGCAGATTGGGGAAAACGTCTCTTTCTAGGGAACATGGGCGCTTTTGGGGAATGAACTGAACCAGCTTCTGGGATACTGCATAGATGCCCATGCTGACCAGCCCGGCCCCGGGCTCCTTTTCCCGGAAGGATAAGATGCGGCCGTCAGGGCCCATTTCAATACCTCCGACAGCACTGCTGTCTTGGGCGGGGGCAACCGCTAAAGTGGCTAAAGCACCGTAGCGGCGATGGGCTTCCCACAGGGGCTTTAGAGGCAGGGTAGTGTAGGTGTCGCCGTTGAGCACTAAGAACTCCGCAGGCAGCAGACTACATGCCTCGGCCAGGGCGCCGCCAGTGCCCAAAGGTGTGGTTTCCCAACTGTAAGCTATCTTAAGGCCTAGGCGGGAGCCGTCGCCGAGGTAGTCTACAATCTGCTCCCCTTTATACCCCACACACAAAATTACCGACTGGACAAGGTTACGGCGCAGCCATTCCAGCTGATAAAGGATAAAGGGCTTGCCCGCCACTACCGCCAGTGCCTTGGGCCTATCAGAGATCAGCGGCCTGAGCCGTGTCCCCAAGCCTCCAGCTAGGATCACTGCCGGAGGAAGCTGCGGCTTCATATCTGTCACACCTTTTCAAAATAGCGGTCGTATTCCATTGGCATAGTATGAGATCTAGGACTTGGGGGTGAATGGAGAAAGGCTGGTTCCTAGTTCCTGAGAGAGACTATTCTCATATATTGTAGTGTCGTGATTTCAGTTAGGAGCTTGGGGGGAGTAACCAGTGCAGATTGGGATAGACGCCCGAGCTGCCTTGTGGTATCGGGGTTCCGGCATCGGGACGTATACGTATCAGCTCATCCGGGAGCTGCTTTCCATTGATCCCTTGAATCAGTATAAGTTGGTCTACCCGCCGGCTAAATGGATTGAGGTTCGAGACGGCTTTCGCCTGGCCGAGGGTAAGAGCAAGAACCGAAGCTTCTGGCAGGAAGTGCAGGTCCAGCCTGATTGGGACGGGGTGGATTTGGACATTTACCACAATCCCCATAACGGCATAGGACTGCCGTCCGGCGGGCGCCGCCGGCAAAAACTGGTGGTAACCATCCATGATCTGATCCCATTCGTATTGCCTCAGACCTGCAGCAAAATCTATCTGGAAACTGCTCTGCAGGAGCTGCCCCGGGCAGTGGAAGCAGCAGATTACATTATTGCTGTATCCTTTAACACCAAACAGGACTTGATGCGGATCCTAAATGTCCCCGAGGAAAAGGTTGCAGTTATCTATGAGGCGGCAGAGCCCATTTATAGACCCATGTGCCGGGAGGAAGCCCGGCAATATGTAGCAGATAAGCTGGGGATAACCGGCCCCTATATCCTCAATGTCGGCGGGTTCAGCCGGAGGAAAAATTTAATCAGTCTAGTCCGGGTCTTCCGCCGGATTAGGGAAGAACTCCCCCAGGACTGCCAGCTGGTGTTGGTTGGGGGACCAGGCGGCGGATCATATGAAGAGCTCAGGTCTCTGGTAGCTAAGTGGGGTTTGGAAAAAGAGGTAAGGTTCCCGGGCTTTGTTGCTCAAGGGGATATGCCCTATTTGTACAATGCCGCGGAACTCTTTGTCTATCCCTCGCTTTACGAGGGCTTCGGGCTGCCCCCCTTGGAGGCCATGGCCTGCGGCGTACCGGTGGTAGCAGCCGCCGCGGCTTCAATACCCGAGGTGGTGGAAGATGGAGGGCTGCTGTATGACCCCTATGATGAAGACGGCCTGGCAGAGGCCGTGGTGCGGGCCATGTCAGACAGTAGGCTCCGGGAGCAGCTCACTTTGCGGGGCTATAGACAGAAGGCCAAGTTTTCATGGGCCAGGGCTGCCGCGGAAACCTGGATGGTGTATCAAGCACTGGCGTAGTTAACCAAGGAACCTAAAGGAGCCTAGAGGATATGGCCAGGCGCCCAGAGTGGACTGATCTGCCGCTTGAGGAGATGTTGGCAGAGTATGGACTTTGTCTCAAGGACTGGGAGGAGGTTTCTTCATGTGTGAAGGTGGAGACGGCTCAGGGTCTATTTCGATTGAAGTGTTTTGCCTATCCGCAGGAGGAGTTCCCGTTTATTTACAGATTAGTGC
>JAAYHH010000140.1 GCA_012735435.1 Bacillota bacterium
GAACAACAAACTTTATTCCGTAGCGAAACATGTAATTGCGGATCATGTAGCGCCGGGCTTGTTCCTTCTGGAGCCAAACTGCTTTCTGGACTGCCGCAGCCAATCCATGGAAATTGATGATGCCAACCGCCAATCCCAGCCAAAATCCTGCCCACAGAGGATGGTTTTGATGAATGACAAACAAGATCATGATGGCCAATATCGGTATACCCGGATTCCAGCCTCTTACCCTTGCTTGTCCTTTTTCACCCGACTTCCCCATCCTGTTGCTTCCTTTTATAATACGGTCCAAAGCCGTCAAGGCTTCAACCAGTTACTGGGCCCCTTCTCTTACAGCTTCAGAACTCCGCAGACTTGAGTCAGTTAATCTCCACAATCCTATTTTGGACACATGGGACAACAACTACCCCAGATAACCAGGTCCCTAGAATCTACCTTAGAATCAGCCTTTTGCACTTTCATCCATTTTTAGACCTTCGGAATAACTATAGCATAGGGGCCAATTCTGGTCAATGCTTCCAAGGTTCGCCTTATATCCATCCTGTGCTGCTGCTGCAGCAGCACCCACCTGAATCCCCATGTACGCTCTAAATCATGCTAATTTTGTCCAAGAAATTCCAACGGCTGAAGTTCCGGGGCTGTCGGCAATTTCCTTCAAAACTCAGACACTACAGGCGGATTATGTAAGTGCCAAAATTCACAAACTCCTCTACAAGGGCACTTCAAGAAACCCACGGCTTACTATATCATAGCAGCTTGGTTTCGTCAACCAAAGTGTACTTTAGTGTAGGAGAAACCGAGGTTGTCCCGGTAAGCGCCTGATACTCCCGAAATAGAAAGAAGCAGCCCCCGCCGAAAGGAGGGGGCCGTGGAGAGGGCTAGTGCATTGCTTCAGACCTTGTATCAAAATCTCCAAGTCTTCGCCATGTGAGAAACCCTAGGTTAAGCAAGCTCCTCAATTGCGAAAACCACGACAATGGCAAGGGCAATGACCAACAAGACGATCAACAACTCATCCAAGTTCCCGCCGCCTCTTGACATCCTAAGTCCCCCTTTCCCATTCAGCTTTGAAACTGCCCGGCAGCCCCAAAGGTTGCCTGCTCTACTATACGAATTCCCTTGACTTGCCGAAACGGGAATGCTGTCCTATCTTGAAAATAGCTAATCAGTTCCTTGGACACTGCTTCGGGTCCGCAGAGGTTCACCCCTCCTTGCGCTAATTTGCCGCATAAAAAAACGGCCCCCGCCCAACGAGTGCCGTCAATCGTTGAATATCCCCGGAGGCCTGTGTTAGTCTTCCTCATCCTCCCTTCGGGATCTTCTTTCCCGCCCAGGTCTTTCTGTCAGAGAGGTCTGCTGTTCCGCCGACTGGAGGAGCTCCAGCAAACGGGAGAGGGAGCCATCTTCCTCCATACTCTGAATATTCTTGGCAATGCCGTTTAGGGAGGTGAGAAGGCGCTCAACTGTCTCCACCACATTGCCAAGCCCGGCAAGAACAACCCCCATACTGTGAAACAGTCTTTCCGTTGACACTTCCCGTATTTCCTGATCCTCAGGCATCACACCGCCTCCTTTTGCAGCTGAATTCTCAGCCCCTCAACTACGTAAACACCCGGGGTAAACAGTGATCAGAGTAAGATCAGGAACAAGACTAAGGCCAACAGTACTATCAAGACCAGCAAGAACATATCGTTATCCAACAGGTCCAATAGACAATCCCTTATTTTCCTATGTCCAGATTTGCGGCCCATATTCTAGCCTCCTAAGGGGTGGTGATTCTTGTATATGATATGTATTAGGAGTCCCTTCGCATATAGGAAAGGACTCCTATTTACTACACAGTGTTTCTAGTCAGCCGCCTAGGCAATCTCCTCGATAACAAATACTACAACTACTGCCAACGCGATCACGAGCAGGACGATGAGCAGTTCATCTAACATGGTGTTACCCCCTTCCCACACGCCGAAAGTCACAGCCTAACCCAGGCCCATTTTCACTATACGCAGCAGCTATTTTTCGGAAACGGGACTTCTCTCCCGATTAACCGCTGCACCTTACTGCAGGCTATAACAAGCAACGCTTCCGCCAAAACGGAAGCGCTCAAGCTTGACCGTAGTGATTCATCACTCTTCATCGTCAGCAGCTTCTTCAGCTGCCTCGGATCTCTGTGACGCAGAAAGGAGCAGCTGCAAACTCCCATCACTCCGCATCGTCTGATACGTGCCCAGCAAAGAATGCAAGGATGTAGTTATGCTGTCAGCGGCGGAAATCACACCCTTGATCTGCTCCAGTGACTCTAGGCCTTGCTCGGTCAAATTTACAAATGTCGATTCTCTCCTGCGCCTCCGCCTGCGCCTTGCCATCAGCTCAAACCTCCTCTCATAGAAAAAAGTCCAACACATAAAGGACCGGCTACTGCCGCTTTTTCACCGTCTGCTCAGAAAAATCCAATAGCAATCTAACCGCCCGCTTCAAGTCTCCTTCATCTACATTAGGAACAAACTGGCGCACGATCATCACTAGGCCCTCACTTTCTAGGAGGGGTCTAGCCTGTAGAATGTGATCAGCGTGTTCTTCAACAAACTCCTTGACCTGTTTCAGGGCACTGGCATCACCAGCTTGCACCTTACTCAGGATTGTCAGCAAGGGCTGCAGATTCTGGCTCATACCGGCAAGCTTATCAAGATTCTTAATCACCTAGTCACCTTCCCTTCCGCGGTTTCTCCGGTTTGAACGAAATTCCGACTGCTGTACACATCTCCTCCCAGCTGTCTGCTATATGCTATGTAGCATGAGCCTAAGGGCAAATAGGAACAGGGGACCATTTTAGTCCCCTGTGCCTACTAGAATCACGCAGTGATCATTAACCAAAGTGCATGGAGGAAGGTAAAGACAGTTAGCTGGTTTTCGCGGCGGGTGATGTCGGATATTGAGGTGACTTGGGTCTTTGCCGCTGCAGCGGCCGCCTTTACTGCCAGCCCAGTAGAGACGAGAACTTGCCAGCTGGCAGCATGACCGTAGTACTTGAAGAGGAAAGCTAAGGGTATGGCCGACAGAAAATACAAAGCAGGAATCCGTGGTGCTGCTTCCCAGCCCCAACGCCGGGCAGTATAGGCTACTGTGGTAAGTTTTGGAGGTTTGGCTGCAAGGTCAGCGGGAATATCAGATAGATGATGCTCCATGAGCCAACCGAGACAAAAGGCGCCGTGGAGGGCACCGGAAATCAAGTTCCTCCAAGCCAATCGTCCAGTGGCCATGTAGTAGGTGGAGCTGCAAGCCGCTATCAGAGCAGGCCATGCACACAGCCACTCACCCAGCAAAGGTCTGCTGGACAACCTCAGCGGCGGAAGTGAGTATGCCAAAGCGGCCCAAAGACCAACTGTCAAATGCAGCCAGAGCCAAGGTCCTGCATTTAGTACCAAATAAATCCCTAGTGCTAGACTACCGATCAATGAAACTAGACCAATTCTATAGAGATCCCCTAAGGTCAGAACCCCCCGCTGGATTACCTTAGAACCGCCGGACAATCTCCTGCCGCCAAAACGATCAGTGCCGGATATCCAGTCAGCCCGATCATTTGCCGCATGGGAAACACCACCGTGTAAGATGATAATTACGAGAAATGCCGGGCCTAATAGGTCCCACTTCACTTCCCCGAAACCAATCTCCTTCACAGCCCCTGCCAAACCGATGGCTGGAGCACCGATGGCCCAGGCGGCTACCGGTACCGGCCTAATCAGCATCCACAGCCCAGCAATCCACTTGGTAATACTTTTTTTCATCGGTCCCTCAACACCACGTACTCCAGGAGCTGCCCCAATCGGTCTCTGATTCCCCCAGCCGGCAGCCTCTCCAAGCTGGCAGCAGCCCGGTCAAAATAGGACTGGATCAGATTTTCCGTGTATTCCAAAGCACCGCATTCTGTCACAAGATCGCCCAGGGAGCTGAGGCCCCCGTCTCCACTGGAATTCTTCACTACCTGGTAATACTGCTGGGGAAGAAGGCTTCTGGCTCTAATAGCTGGCAAGGTCTCTACTCCCATCAAGATATCGACACCGGTCTTCTTGCCGAGAACCGCCGGGTCGCCAATGATATCAAGGAGATCATCCCGCAGCTGATACACCATACCGAGACAGTAGCCGTAATCCTTGGCATTGGCCACCACTTCCCCACATGCCCCAGCCATCTTGGTTCCCAAGGCACAGGCCGCTGCCAAGAAGCTGGCGGTCTTCTTGCCGATAAGCTGTAAATACTGGGCCTCTGTAAGCCGATACTGTCCCCGCTCCAGCTGCTCCTTCATCTCACCCATCACCAAGTCTAGAAGCAACTGGGAGATAGTCTCCAGGACTTCGCCGTCACATCCGACCAAAAAATTAATGGCCCTAGAAAGGAAGAAATCCCCCAGCAGAATAGCAACAGCAGGTCCATATCGGAAATTGATTGTGGGAACTCCCCTGCGGAGTACAGCCTCATCTATGACATCGTCATGGATTAAGCTAGACCAGTGGAACAGCTCAAGAGCTGCAGCAACGGGAATGAGCTTATCTGGATTAGGACGGAATTGAACAATCCGGCTGCAAAGAAGAAAAAGCCCGGGCCTAATACCCTTCCCGGGATTATCCAAGAATGGGGCGCATAATTCATAGAGGCAACCATCAGGTACCGATGCCCTAATCAGCTGCATCACAGTACCTAACTCTTCGGTCACGGGGGCAAATATCTCCTGCAAAATCACTGGCATCCTCCCTATATTCTTGATGGTACTGGCTCCCTTAGATTTGCCATCTACATCAAGAATGCCCCATTGCCGCGGCTTTTACCGGGGGATTACTAAGTGAGGATGCTTTCTGTTGGCTAATAAACCCATCATCCAACACAGGGCGCCATCGGTTTTCGAGAGCTGCTTACTGCCCTGATTATGGCATATCGCAGCTGAGAGAGATCGTAGGGCTTCTGCAAGAAAAAACAAGCTTTTAAACAGCCCTCCTTGTCAGCAACTGCTAAGGCGTCACTGGAATATGCACTGGTCACTATTATGGGTATGTCCCTGAGACCTGAGTCTTTCTGCATTCTTTCAATAGTAGAAAACATCAGCTTATCACTGGAGAGAATCAGATCCAGGACCAAGACATCAACTGGACTTGTCTTTAAGGCCAGCCATGTCTCGGCGGCCGTCTCGGTCTCTATGCAGTTAATCCCGAAGGTCGCCAGATAATCCACTACCACTCTACGGAGCACAAAGTTGTCCTCAGCAATAACTACACACGTTGAATTCAAAATTCACCTTCCTCCCTCTAATTCACTGCGGGGACAACACCTGCGACGCCACAACTTCGCAATATTCTGACATCTCTTGCTGGTTAGTATTATTTATTAATAGCTAAATTCCTCCTTGCTCTTTCGCTTTTCCTTTTATTTTTTCAATCAGAACCGGATCCTTTGCCGCAGCCAGATGGGCAGATTATAAAGCCTGCTCGTGTCGATGTTTGTATTTAACAAAAAACGGGGATAAAGTCTGACAAGGGGGAATCCAGTGATGCGAACTATCAGATTGGGAGTATCAGACCTGCAGGTTCCTGTGATTGGCGTTGGCTGCATGAGGATTAGTTCTTTGAGCAAGCGGGAAGCGGAAGCCTTTATTCAGGCGGCTCTAGAAGAGGGGGCCAACTTCTTTGACCATGCAGATATCTATGGAGGCGGCAGGTGTGAAGAGATCTTCGCAGAGGCCATCCATATGAACGACGATATCCGGGAAAAGATCATCATCCAATCCAAATGTGGAATTCGTAAGGGCATGTACGATTTCTCCCGGAAGCATATTCTCCAGGCAGTGGATGGAAGCCTAAGACGCCTCAAGACTGATTACCTCGATGTCCTGCTGCTGCACCGCCCCGACGCCTTGGTTGAGCCGGAGGAAGTTGCAGAAGCCTTTGAGGAGCTTTACACAAACGGTAAAGTCAGGTATTTTGGCGTCTCCAACCATAATCCCATGCAGATTCAACTACTGCAGAAGTCAATCGAGCAACCCATCGTAGCCAACCAGCTGCAGTTCAGCATCGCCCACGCTACCATGGTTAGTGCCGGCATCAACGTCAATATGATGAATGATGCTGCGGTCGATAGAGACGGCAGTGTATTGGACTTCTGCCGCCTCCATGACATTACCATCCAGCCTTGGTCCCCATTCCAATATGGGTTTTTTGAAGGAGTATTCCTTGCAAACGAGCGGTTTCCGGAACTGAACCAGAAGATCCAGGAGATTGCTGACAAGTATCAGGTTTCCGATACAACCATTGCCCTGGCATGGATTCTGCGGCATCCAGCCAAGATGCAGCCCATCATAGGCACCATGAATATCGGCCGACTGAAGGACTGCTGCAAGGCGGCAGAGATTCATCTGACCCGGGAAGAATGGTATGAAATCTACCGGGCTGCCGGAAATACCCTGCCGTAGTCCCAAATTTTACCTGATATTTCCATCAAGCTGTAAACGACATCCCTTGTCCACCCCGAAAGTCCATTGAGCAAAGGCTCAGCTCCATACTATACGGAGTTGGGCCTTTGCCCATTTCCGTGTCCCCAACCCGCTGCAGAAATATCAGTAGGAATACTCCCGGGTCGCTCTCCTGAATAGAAGGAATTTTAGTCTCTAGCGAGAATGATCTTCTTAGTTTGAATGATTAGTCGCACCATTCTTTGCCGTAATCAGCCGCATAAGAAAAACGTACGAGATAGAACGTCTTGGGTTCAA
>JAAYHH010000141.1 GCA_012735435.1 Bacillota bacterium
CCGCACCCCCGCGGCCCCTCAATCCAGAGTCTTTGATCATCTTGATCACATCCTGGGGCTCCATGTCCCGCAGGACGGTGCCCAGGGCCTGGTATCCGTCACGGGCAATATACTCATCGATATTGTCGGGATCAATCAGTCCGCAGTTCCGCAGGACCACCCGTTTTTGGTGGCTGTAGAAATCCATCTCCGACCAAGTTTGGACCGCCTTGGGATGAGCGTCCCCTTGGTACAGCAATCTGGCAACCACTCTGCCTTTGCGGAGGTGTTCCTCTACGATCTCCTCAACGTCTTGGGGCGTCACCCGGCAGTAATGGACCGCTTCCGGATACACCACCATTACCGGTCCTTCTTCGCAAAGGCCGAAGCAGCCGGTTTCAACCACTTTAATTTCCCGTTCCAGGCCCTGGGCCCGGATCTCGTCAACTAGAGCAGCCCGCACTGCCCGGGAACCCTTAAGGGAGCAGTTAGCACCGGAACAAACCAGCACATGTGACCGAAAGAACTCCACGATTTCCCCTCCTTCACTTCAGGCTCCTCAAGTCCGCACCGTCTCCAGACTTAAGAGAAAAAACACCTCGAGTCTAGTCCTCATCCAAGCTTGCCAGGATCTCCTCTACTTTGGCCGGTGTGAGGTTGCCGTAAACCCGGTCATTGATCATGACGGCAGGGGCAACTCCACAGACTCCCAGACAGCTGGTATATTCCAGCGTAAATTTACCGTTTTCAGTCGTTTCGCCAACTCGGATCCCTAAAGCTTCTTCAAACGCCTGAATAACTTCCCTTGCCCCCACTATGTGGCAGGGAGCGCTTTCACAAATTCGGATAATATATTTTCCCCGAGGACGAACTGAGAACATGGAGTAGAACGTAGCGACACCGTATACCCGGCTCAATGGAATATTCATCGACCGGGCCACCTGGAGCAACTCTGCTTCGGATAGGGAATTATTATCTGCTTGCACATCATGCAAGATCTGCAGCAGGCAGTCTTCTCTTGCCCCGTACCGGGCGACAATATCTGCGACCCGCTGCTGCACAGATTCCAGCTGTTCTTTCGGAATAGCCACCACAGAGCCTCCCTTCTCGTTCTCCTAACTAACTGTTTCCTCCCTAGCTATTACATATTCCCCTATGACTTGGCCGTTGACGATATGGCTGGTAACCATCATCCGGGCCTTTTCAGGGGTCATATAACCATAAGTAATCTTGGGCTCCCCAGGGCGAATAACTTCAACCAAGGGTTCTTTTTCACAGAGTCCTGCACAGCCGGTTTGGGTGACAACTACATCTGTAATGTTCTTCTTCTCCAGTTCTTCGATAAGGGCCAGCATCACCTCCCTAGCTCCCGCGGCAATACCACAGGTACCCATTCCTACTACAATCTTGGTGCCATCGGTCTGCTCCCGCAGGCGAATAGCCTCCTGAGCTTTTTCCCGCAGCTTTCTTAGTTCATCCAGTGACTTCATCTGTTGTCGCACCTCCATAGAGATAATTTTGTCCTTCTTCTAGATAAGACCTCAACCAGTTGATCACCGCCGGCAAACCCAAAGCATCCTCGCCAACCTCATCCTTAATGACCCGGGTATCAAGCTGCCACTCCCGTCCATCGACCTGGTGTCTGTATACCAGGTTTACCTTCGGGTTGCTGATAATGACAGTCAGGATAGTGCCGGCCATATCCCCTAGGGGCATTCTGTCTATATGGCTGTGCTGAAAGGCGGCTTCTACCACTGTCCCCTTACCGGGCTCTGAATCAAGGGTGAGCCTACCGCCGGCCCGCTCCGCTGCCATTTTGAGTAGAGGCAGCCCCAATCCAACCTTGCGGGTGGTCCTGGTGGTGGTAAAGGGATCAAGCACCTTTTCTTTTAAATTCTCCTCCATCCCACAGCCGTCATCCCTGACGGTAATAGTCAGCCGGTCAAGGTCTGTATCTTCTAATATTTCTACTTCAATTAGGTTAGCCCCTGCCCGTAGTGAATTTTGCACAAGATCAAGTACATGAAGAGCTAACTCCCGCATCTTATCACCTGAATCGTATCCGACTGCAATCATCGGAAAGTAAGAGTTCCTTTAAAGCGGCAAAGCTTGCCTCATCCAAGAGCAGCCAGGGCCGATAGCTGCCCACCAGGTCAGTAAGCCGATGGGCATCGGAACTGCACAGGATGGGATAGCAGCTCAGTTCCCCATACTTTTCTATGAATCTCTGATAAGAAAGGGACCGGTCAATTTCCACCGCATCTAATCTGAGCCCCTCAGGCACCATGGCCAATTGGCTGATTAAGCTGTAGGAACGCCGGTTTACATGGGCGGCGATGGTCAGCCCTCCATGGGCGGCGATGGCAGCACCCACTTCCTCTACACCCAATAACACCGACTGGAGCAGCAGCCGCTCTACCGTTCCAATTGGTCTGTCACTGCTGTCGTACAAGATCTGTTCACCAAAGATCTCCGGGTGATTGGGTTTATCGGGAAGGTGGCTCCAAATCACTTCTTGAAAGGCTGAAGCCTGCTCCAGTGTTGGAAAGATGCCCAAGAGGTGGACCTCTTCTCGGGTCTGGACTTCCATCCCCGGCAGGACTGTAAGTCCCAACTTTTTTCCCACCTCTATGACAGCCCAGGCATTGGCAATTGTATTGTGATCAGTTACGGCAATGACCTTTAGACCTTCCAGCTGCGCCATCCGCACAATATTCCACGGAGTCATCTCTTCATCAGCACATGGCGATAACGCTGTATGGATGTGGAGATCAACCTGCATCCAATCAGCCATTGCGGAGTATCCCCCGCAAGCCAAGTTGATATAATCTCCCAACTACATCAAAGGCTGATAGGTCAGTGCTGAACAGGGGGATACCCAGCTCTTTAGCCTTCTTCACGGTCTCTTCCTCCGGCTTCATACCGCCGGCAACAATCACCGCCGCTGCATCGATTAAGGAGGCCACTGCTACCACATTGGGATGGACCTGATTGGTCACCCAAATGGAGCCTCCCGCAGCCTTGGCCATTACATCACTTAGAAGATCTGAGCAGTAACCCCCCTCCACCTCCATATCTAATATCTCAGGATCATCTGCCGCTAGGGATAATGCTTCAAGCACTTCTGCCAGCTTCAATGCCTCTAACCTCCCAGTCATCTACCTCCCGGCCAACGGCCAAAACCAGGTCCTGCTGGACTGCCGCCCTTATTCCTCTCTCCCATCTCTAGATGGGGTTGTTTTGTCATCTGTTTCTTGATGGGATATAGAGCCGGGGACCTGCCGAGCCAGCTCCAAAAGCTCCTCAGCAAGGGACTGCACGCCGTCCCTCAGCACGAATACGCAGTCTCCCTCGGAAGCTAACCCCTGGACAATATCTTCAGCCAGGGCCTGGCAGCTAGGTGAACCGCATGAGCCGCAATCCAAGCCGGGCAAGAATTGGACAGTCTTCTCCAACAGCTCTATTTTCTCAATCGCCCTGGAAAGGTCATCATCGAGTTTGAGGATGGAGCGGGGTTCAATCTCAGATTCTAGATTATAAAATCCCTCTTCCCAACGCTTGTCTACTTCCGCGGCTACTTCAGGATTAATCTCAGAGGGAAGATCCCTTGTTAATTCTTCTAGATTGACCCAGCCCCGGAATGGGTTTTGAACAGTCAGCGGCCCGCCGACACACCCTCCCCGGCAGGCCTGGCATTCGATAAAATCGATGTCGTGGAACTTGCCCACTTCGATCTCTTCCAAAACCTCGATAACAGAATGGATGCCGTCTACGGCCAAACGCCTGGGCACCCTCACTGCCCTTTCTTCCCCTGTTGCCCGTCCCCAATGAACCCCTACGGAACTTGCTTCTTGCAGCCCAGGGGTCTCCTCAGCATAGGGCAAGACCTTCAGCATTCGGGCATATACGGTGGTAATGGGTATGGCGCCATCAACCCAGGACTCTTGGAAGCCGATGGGCTGCTTGATGGCGGTAACCTTAGCTGGGCAAGGCGTAATAAAGAAAGCCCCGATCTCCTCCCGCCTAAGTCCTAATTTCCGCATTATCCCTTCTTTGGCTAAGCGGGCGGCTATATCAACGGGCGCGTGAATCGGTATAAGATGATCAACTAACTCGGGAAAACGCACTTGAATAAGGCGAACTATGGCAGGACAAGCAGACGAGATTAAGGGCCGTATGGAACTACTTTCAATGTAGCGGCGAATGGCGAGACTCACATGTTCAGCTGCCTCAGCTACTTCAAAGACAGCATTAAAGCCCAGCTGAAGCAGTCCTTGGAGGATTCTAGAGATGCTCATGTCCTGCCCGGAGAATTGGGCATAGAAGGACGGTGCCGGGAGGGCTACTGTATATTTGTACTTGCTCAGCAGGGAAAAATCATCGGCTATTGCCCGTTTGGCATGGTTGGGACATATCCTAATACACTCTCCGCAGTCTATACAGCGAAGCTCCAAGATCCTGGCTTTCCCATTTCGCACCCGAATGGCTTCAGTGGGACAGCGCTTGATACAAATCGTACACCCCTTGCAGTTCTCTGTTTCCAACGTAACCGAATGGAAATAGGGCTGCACCGTTACTCACCAGCTTCATGGAGGATTGTCACCTGCAAACTCGTACCTCGGCCTACTGTAGACTCGATGCGAAACTCATCAGCGCTTCTCTGGATATTAGGCAATCCCATTCCTGCACCGAAACCCATCTCTCTAATTTCCTCGCTGGCAGTAGAGTATCCTTCCTGAAGTGCTTTTTCGATATCGGGTATACCAGGACCAGAATCCTCGCAAAAGATTTCAATACTTTCAGGTGTTATATCAACCTTGATCTGACCTCCATAGGAATGAATTACTATATTCATTTCGGCTTCATAGGCGGCGATAGCGGCTCTACGGATAACTGCAGGGTCTAGTCCCAACTGCTGCAATAGTCGCTTAAGCTTGTTGGCTGCCTCTCCGGCCCGCACAAAATCCCGGGCGGCGATATCATAGGTTACCGACATTAGTGCTCCTACGTCCTTGACGTCAGGCACTCTCCGGTCCTCCCTCCGGGGTCCAGTTCTGAACATCCTCTAAGACCGAGACAGTACAGCTTCCCGCAGGTTTCGTAAAGAGGGTAATCAGTAACAAGTAGCGGCAGATCCTCTGCCTTGGCCAGCTCAACGACTTCCGGACTGGGCCGTTTACCTCGAACAAAGACGATTCCCGCCAGATCCACAACTCCAGCAGTGCGGACTACCTGAATTGAAGTCAACCCAGTTAGCAAAAGAGTCTTAGCCTTGGTAAAAGCTAAGACATCACTCATTAGGTCAGCACCGCAGACTGACAATACCAGGCGGTCCATATGGGATGGTTGGGTTAAGAGCCTAGCCTCAATTGCATCGATGATATCTTTTATGCGAAGGCCGCTATCATTGACAAGTCGTCTAGCTCTACATGAGGACACAGCTCGCTCCCCTTTCAATAGACCAATTGATTGCCGACAAAGACTACTGCTGCTTAAATTCTATCATTGCATACTCTTACTGTCAATTCTGTCACAATTTGCATCTACGGCCTGCAGGAATGAAAAAAGCCATCTCCCGCAAAGGAAATGGCCTTGGATGGCGGAGGGGGTGGGATTCGAACCCACGGAGGCTTGCGCCTCAGCGGTTTTCAAGACCGCCACGATCGTCCACTCCGACACCCCTCCAGATGTATCTAGCTCATTTATTCTAACATGGGGGCTCGGCTGCCGTCAAGGCAGCCGCTAGCTGGAGCTAGAACTGAACCTGTGGTACTTCCTGGGCACCTGGCGATGCCTCAAAGAATGGACGTGCACCCATGCCAAAAAGCCTGGCTACCAAGACTGTCGGGAAGCGCCGGATGGTCCGGTTCCATTCTTGTACCGCTTCGTTGTACCGCATCCGTTCAACCGCAATGCGGTTTTCGGTGCCGGCCAATTCATCCTGCAGCCGCACAAAACTGGCATCTGCCTTAAGCTGGGGATAATTCTCAGCGATGGCAAGCAGTCTCCCCAAAGCCAAATCAAGACTGTTGCTAGCTTCCATCTGGGCCCTGGGATCGGCAGCTGAAAGCAGTCTGCTCCTGGCTGCAGCTATTTCTGTGAAAATCTGTTCTTCGTGGCTGGCATAACCCTTGACTGTGTTAACCAAATTGGGGATCAGATCAGCCCTTCTCTGCAGCTGATTCTCTACCTGTGCCCACCTTCCATCGATGTTGGTTTCCAGGGAAACCAATCTGTTGTACTGACTGATTAGGCCTAGAGCCAAAACTAGAATAATGCCGATGACGATAATCCAACTTCGCTTCACATTCTTCCCCTCCCCTTAAACTCGTACTAAAACTTACGACCTGCTCCTCCTCCACCGCTTCTACCGCCGCCGAAACCTCCAAAGCCTCCGCCGCCGCCTTTAGGACCGCGGAATATAGGCGGCATAGGATGGGGGGGATGTGGTGGGCGGCGCACCGTTCCTCCTGGACCAAGCGGTCCCCTCGGACCCGGTCCCCCAGGGAACCTTCTTGCCGACCAGGTTACATAGGCCGCGATGATTATAAAGATAATGAAGCCAGTCAGATCAGGATTCCTGCTCGCTTTACGGCTGTAGCTTTCGCCGGAAAGGGCCTGTGCGAACGCCTTGGTCCCCTCCAGCAAACCCTTGCCGTAATCCCCTTCGATAAAGTATGGGATGACAAAATCATCCAATATGCCGCCAACTTTGCCGTCGGGCAGCACACCTTCAAGGCCGTAGCCCACCTCGACCTGGATCTCCCGATCTTCTACAGACAGCAAAATCAGCAGACCGCTGTCTTCAGGGCCGCCGATTCCCCACTCATTAAACAGCTTGGTAGCATACTGCTTGGGAGTCTCCGGCTGAGTTGAAGCAACGGTGACAACTGCCACTTCTACTCCCTGATTATCCCGGAGCTTTTCGGCAATGCCGTTTAGTTCCGTACGTGTCCTCTGGTCAATTACCTGGGCAAAATCATTGACGAAGCCCACCGGCCTCGGCAGGGCTGCAAAGCAGCTGGAAGCCGCCAGCAGCATCAGTATCGACAACCAGAGCAAGCTCTTAAGAGCTTTCCCCATGTATATTACCTCCCAACCATTCAGAGAGAGTATATCAAACATTCTCACTTTACAAAAGGGGTTGTGCAAGGTTTCTTTGCTCTGGGATTATTTGCCAGCTATTTTATTCATACCTTAAGGCAACTACCGGATCGAGGGCAGCTGCCTGCAGCGCTGGGTAGATGCCGAAGAACAGTCCTACACCGGCGGAAAAACCGATGGCAACTGCTGCTGCCGGTATGGAAACGGAAAACGGCCAGCCCAGCGCCTTGCTGATCCAATAGCCGCCGCCCCAGCCCAAGGCCAGTCCCAAAATACCCCCTATAACACTGAGCAGTACAGCCTCCAAGAGAAATTGGATGAGGATATGCTGCCGCTTGGCGCCTACCGCCTTGCGGATTCCGATCTCCCGGGTCCGCTCACTGACGGTCACCAGCATGATATTCATAATTCCGATTCCGCCAACCAGCAAGGAAATACTGGCAATAGCCCCCAGCATCAGGGTCATGGTACCGGTGGCCTGGGAGACTGTTTCCAGAATGGTATCTTGACTCATTACCCGGAACCGATCGGGGTCTCCCAGCATGCGGGTCATAAAGGCCTCAACTTCCTCAACAACGGATTTGGCTACCTCCCGGGAAGCGGCCATTATGGAATAGCCGTCTACATACCTGGAATTAAGACCTCGGTTAAGCAGCATAGTGACCGGCACATAAATTCGGTTATCATAATTGGCCATCAACACCTGGCCCTTGGCCTCCATGACACCCACAACCTTTAAGCTGAGGCTGCGGCCGCTGATAACCACCCGCATGGTCTTGCCCACAGGGTTCTCGGTTCCGAAGAGATTCTTGGCAACTTCCGATCCCAGTACGGCGATCTTCTCGCTGCTAGCGACATCCTGTTCCCGAATATACCGGCCGATGAGGGGATAGTGGTTGATTACTTCCTGATATTCCGGCGTCACGCCGCTGATTTGAACCCTTACGTTGTTGCCGCCATAAACGGCCAATCCCATGGTTGTCGAGGTCGGCACCACATGCTTGATATTGGGAGACAGGTTTTCAATTGCTTTGGCCATTTCCAAAGTGAAAACGTCGGCAATATCTTGACTGACCCGGCCCCCTCCGCCCCGAATGAATCCAGGGCTTACCGTAATCAGGCTAGACCCCATGGCGCCTATCTGGCTGGTTACCTGTTCCTGGGCACCGGTGCCGATGGACACCATCGTAATGACAGAGGCCACTCCGATGATAATCCCCAGGAGAGAAAGGGCCGTACGGAGCTTATTGGTGGAAAGGCTGCCTAAGGCAATTTTCAAAAACTCTATTAAGTTCATGCCTCTACTGCCTCCCATCCCTGTACGCTGCCGTTTCTCTCTGTCCGAACTTCCACACGATCTATTTTCCCATCCAGAATATGGATTATGCGAGATGCATGTTCAGCAATGTCCCGTTCGTGGGTAACGAGGATAATAGTATTGCCCTTGGCGTTGAGCTCATCGAACAGCTCCATGATTTCAGTCCCAGTCGCTGAATCAAGATTTCCTGTAGGTTCATCGGCCAGCACAATAGCCGGTCGATTGACAATAGCCCGGGCGATAGCTGCCCTCTGCCGCTGACCGCCGGATACTTCACTGGGCTTATGGTGCATGCGATCGCCCAGGCCCACCATCTCCAGAGCCCGCACTGCCCTTTCCCGCCTTTCTCTAGGAGGAATGCCGGCATAAAGCATGGGCATCTCTACATTTTCCAAAATGCTGATGTTGGACAGGAGATTGAAGTTTTGGAAGACAAAACCAATGTCAGCATTGCGGATCTCAGCCAGTTCCCCGTCGGAAAGAGAGCTGATGTCTTTGCCCCGCAGATACATTGAGCCGCTGGTAGGCCTGTCCAGACATCCCATAATATGCATCAGGGTGGACTTGCCTGAACCCGATGGGCCCATGATTGCCACATATTCTCCGGCCTCGATGGCAAAGGAAATGTCCCGCAGGGCATGGACCTTTATATCTCCCATAGTGTAAACCTTGCTGATCCCGTCAGCAACGAAGACCCTAGCTCCATTTATCACCGCCGCACTCCTCCCGGCTGGACAATACGCACTCCGCCAACACCTCGAGCGCCGCCTCCCGGCCCTCCCTGCTGAGTACGGTAAAGTTCGTAATTGCTGGCTAGAATCCGGTCTCCTTCCTTAAGACCATCTTTAATCTCTATGAGGAAACCGTCGCTAAGACCAGTTACAACCTCATTCAGTTCCACACCTTCTTCGGTAACCTTGGCTACCATGCTCTTGCCATCCCTTAGAGTCACAGCCTCAAAGGGCACAATTAAGACATCCTCGGCCTTCTCCACCACTATCTCAGCCTCGGCACTCATTCCCACCTTTACCCGGGGATCGGGATCATCAAGCTCAATCTTCACTGGGAAGATGACTACCTGTCCACTTGCGTCTGGAACTATCCCTACCTCCACTACTGTGCCTGAAAGCTTGAGTTCGGGATAAGCATCCAGGGTGATAAGGGCCTTTTGACCTGCCTCTACATAGCGGATATCAACTTCATCTACTCCTACGTTCAAGAACATGCGGCTAGTATCCAAAAGCCGCATAACAGGGGTCCCTGATGTCACCCATTCCTCCGGCTGAATGTCCACCCTTGCCACAATGCCGGAAAACGGAGCTCTGAGGGTGGTGTTTTTCAAGTTGGTTTCGGCAATTTGAAGCTGCAGCTCCTTCTCCTTAATTACACTTGGGGCTGCGTCGAATTTAGCCAGTTCCAAATCCCGCTTGGCGGTAAGATATGCCATCTGCTGTTCTGTATCGGCCAATTGGGCTAAAACAGTCCCTTTCTCAACCCTTTCAGTGGCCTGGACTAAAACCTCCTTGACCTTTCCGCCCACATCAAAGGTCAGCTCCAAATCCTGGGCAGCTGCGATAGTTCCCGTGCTGGATATACTCCTCGACAGATCCCCCCGGGCGACCACAACCTCCCGGCCCGTAGGGAGAACAGCTGCCGCCTGTTCCAGCCTCTTGGTTCTCAGCCTATACCCGTAGCCAAGTGCGATTATCACTATGAGAATTATTAATCCAATCTTGGTAAAGCCTCTGCGTTTCTTGCTCAATTGGGGTATCCCCCTTCCACATCGACTACCTGTCCTGTCATCGCCCTAAGTTCTAGTCTAGCTTTTTCCAAGGCTACTGCAGCTTCAAACCAGCTGAGTTTGGCTCCTGCCAAAAGGCGCTGACTTTCCTTAGCCTCTGATTCGGGGATCAAGCCATTGGCTGCTTGAAGAACCTTAGCATTATGCTCAAGGGTGACTTTCTCGTAATTGAGATTAGCAATTCTGACCTTGTCGGTCAGGTACTGAATCTCGGAAAGCTTGCTTTCAACTTCCCGAGTTACTTCTAAGCGGCGCTTTTCGACGGCTTCCTGGGCGCTTTGCAGCTTGAGTTCGGCATCCTCCACATCGAGCCTTCGGATTCCCCCATCGAGGATGGGATAGGAGAAGGAAAGGAAAGCTTCATACCTGCCATCCGACAGCCCATCTTCTGGAAAGGCGGCAGCAGCACTGAGGCCCACTTCAACGCCGCCGGAAACCCGAGCCGCCTCAACCTGCCGCTGGGCAGCCTTGAGGGTCTGGCTTTGTTCCAGTAGAGTCACGTCGGCCTCTAGAGCCAGGGCGACAGCTTCATCCAAGGATATATCTACCTCCGGCAGGTTTAAGGTCCCAGGCAAGGGTTCCAGCTCCCATGCCCCTTCCTCCAGGCATAGATCAGCTAAGAAGGCCTTAAGTTTTATCCGGTGATCCCTGTGTGCCCGCCGATACTCCGCCAAGCTTTCCTCCTTCACCTGCTGGGCAGCCAGCACTTCTACAGCAGAGGCAAGCCCCTGCTCGGCTTTGCCGACTACCCGTTCATAGGCCGCCTGCTTAGCTTTGTACTCTTCTTCATGGAGCTTCAGCCTAGCTTCTTCAATCTGCAGCGTGCGATAGCGGCTGTATATGTCGATCACCGCTTCCTGTTGGGCTTGACGCTGTTGGTGAACCGACAGGTCAACAGCCTCCTCTGCAGCCAGCAAACTGAGATAATTTCCATTGTAGCGGGCAGGAGGCCAGAGCTGCAGCTCAGCGCCAACCCTTAGGCCGCTTCCTTCTACGTTTCTGCTTTCCCATTTGTTGGAGACAGACAGCTCTAATCCCTGGGGAGTAGATAAGCTCCCAGCAACTACTAGAGAATCCGCCAACGGCACTTCCACTTCTCCATCAGCAGTAAGCTCTATAGGCCTAGAGGACAAGGAGAGCCTAGGAGCATAAGCTGCTTCGCTTCGGGCTAAAGCCAGTGCCCTAGAATCCCCAGCCGATTGTGCCCCCCGAACTAAGGGATGTTTATCTGCTGCAAGGCTCAGGGCCTTTCCCAAGGTCAGCACCTGGGTGGGTGTCACCTCCCCTGCCTCACCGAAGGTCGGCACCTCAGAAAGGGTCGCCAGCTCACTAGAAGTCGGCATCTCAGGACCAGAATGGGGTTCAGCCCGGGATACAGCCGGCGCCGCGGCGAAGACCGTTAAGACCAGGGCTGTCACCATCAGCCTCAGCCATATCCCCTTTTTCCTCGACCAGACCAAATTCAGTCCCCTCCTTAGCCCTCTGCTCCCGCAGGGACCGGCTGTAAGATTATACTGTTTCTGACATCCCTGCCGATCAGATCCTCCCACTGAAGATAAGCTACGATATAACTGCTGAGGGCTTCATACACTGACCGCTCCGCCTGCCATAGGCTGATTTGGGCATTGGATAAATCATCATCGGTTTTTAGACCTGCCTCCACTTGCCCTTTGGTAATATCGTAGACCCTTTGTTCCAGCTGCAGACTTACCTGCCTAGCCCGATATGCCTGTTCAGCCTGCTTCACGGCATTAAAGGCTGCTTGGGCCTGCTGGGTGAGGCTGGCCTTGGCTTGTTCAAGCCGAAGTTCAGCTAGGCGCACTGCGTTTTCAGCTTCCCGCATCATCAGATCAGCGGTTTCTTCTAAACGGAGCCTCTCCCAGTTGAGTCTTGACAAAGCCAGGCTGTCTTCAGCTTCCTTGATGGCCACACTGGCCTCCAAGAGTCCCGGCAAAACCTCGGCTAACTCCGCTTCAAAGGGAACGAAGTTTAGCCTGCCATCGGGCATTATGTCCTTAGAATTGATCAGCAGCCAAAAGGCCTGTTTTTTCTCCTCCAGGCTGTTTACAGCTGCCTGATGCTCCATCTGGCTGGAAGCCAAAGCTGCCTCAGCCTGCAGGAGATCGTATTCACTGGCATTCTGCATTTGCAGCTTCTTCTCGGTAAGATCCCTGGCCTTCTGCTTCAGCCTAAGCTGCTCTTCACTAATCCTAAGGTTCATCTGGGCCGTGTTTACATCCCTGAACTTCTCTACAGCTGAAATCACTACATTGGCTATGCTGTTCTTGTAAGCTTTTTCTGCCTTCAAAAGATCAAGTTCAGCAAGTCGCTGGTTGTAGGTAGACTGGGTCAGCAAATTATCTGCTGAAGCCTTTTGGTAAGCGAGCTTGGCATTCTCCCATTCCAGCTGTGCGATCTTAAATTCCAGGCTTTCCTGCAAAGCAAGGTGGATTGCATCATTCATAGAGATTTCTCCAGCACTTGCATTGACCAGCCCGGAAAACAGCAAAACAAAGCTGAGACAAATAAGGACTGTCTTATGCTTCTTCCACATTTTGATTCCCCCATATCATGACAGTAAGTTCCTATATGCGGGCACAAGCCCTATCTTCTCTTAACTTATATTTATCGAGGAAGGACCATTTCCCTACCCAGCTTAGGAAGGTACCAAAATTATCATCTGTTTGTCACAGTTGAGTCAAGAAATTTCCCCTTTAAGAAACAGAAAAGGAATTGGGCCCAGCAAAATCGCCAGCCGGTACCCAATTCCCATTTAGTCTGTCTGCAGCAGACATAGAAGCCTTGCCGCTAAAGCACACGATGGACACATCCTGCCCAGACTGGACATCCTACTTGCCAGGCGCTATTTTCTCTACCCCGCCCATGTAGGGCCTGAGAACTTCCGGGATTGTCACACTGCCGTCAGCTTCCTGGTAATTTTCCAGGATGGCAGCTACGGTACGGCCTACAGCCACACCGGAACCGTTGAGGGTATGAACATACTCAGGCTTAGCTCCCGGTTCAGGCCGGAAACGAATCTCTGCCCTGCGAGCCTGGAATGCTTCGAAGTTGCTGCAGGAGGAGATTTCTACAAACCGGTCATAGCTGGGCATCCACACTTCGATATCGTAGGTCTTGGCCGAGGAAAAACCGGTATCACCGGTACACAGGGTCACAACCCGGTAAGGCAGTTCCAGCCTGCGCAATACCTCCTCGGCATTTGCCGTCAGCTTTTCAAGCTCATCATAGGAATTATCCGGATGGACAAACTTAACCAGCTCAACCTTGTGGAACTGGTGCATCCTCACAAGTCCCCGGGTATCTCTGCCCGCGGAGCCGGCTTCCGCTCTGAAACAGGGCGAAAAACCGACCATATAGATGGGAAGCTGGCTGCCATCCAGAATCTCACCCTTGTAGTAATTGGTCACCGGTACCTCCGCGGTGGGAATGAGGTAGTAATCTTCACCCTCCAACTTAAACATATCTTCAGCGAATTTAGGCAGCTGACCGGTGCCGGTCATGCTGTCTCCATTGGCCATATAGGGCGGCAGGATTTCCAGGTATCCGTGTTCGTTGATGTGGAGATCCAGCATGAAATTGACAACTGCCCGCTCAAGTCTTGCACCTAGGCCCTTCATGAAGGCAAAGCGGGCTCCAGTGACCTTCCCAGCCCTTTCAAAATCGATGATACCCAGATCAACGCCTAAATCCCAATGGGGTTTAGGCTCAAAGGGAAATTCCCTGGCTTCGCCCCAGCGGCGCACCTCAACATTCTCCGAATCATCTTTGCCTACAGGAACAGAGCTGTGGGGAATATTGGGGATAATCAGCAGGATATCCCGGATCTTCTGTTCAAGCTCCCGCAGCTGATTATCTCCCTCTTTGATCTCCTCCGACAGTTCCTTCATCTCAGCGATCAGGTGATCGGCATTCTCCTTGGCCTTACGCAAGTGTCCAATTTTTTCCGATACGCTGTTGCGCTGTGCTTTCTTTTGCTCAAGTTCTGTCAAGAGGCTGCGCCTTTGGGCGTCAAGGTCCAAAAGCTCATCCACAGGAACCTCAGCACCCCTCTTGGCCATGGCCTCCTTGACCAAATCGGGATTGCTCCGAATTAGTCTTATGTCCAGCATCTATCTCACATCCTCCATGAAAATTAATAACCTCTCGCCCACATGAAGGGACGAGAGGTTTCTTTCCCGCGTTGCCACCCAAATTGGATCCAACCCTTAAGACATGTTAACTCTTAAGCTGGATCCCACTCTAAAGCTATAACGGGCTTACCCGGAGCCTTTGCAGCAGCTTCCGCCGAAAACAGCATAGTAAGCAGTTCTGGAAGCGCTGTTGGGGCCCGCTCAGGAGGGGATTCACTCTGTCCTCCCATCGGCTTGCACCACCCGCCGACTCTCTAAAGCAGATAGACAGGCTACTAGTCTCCATCACGGCATTAGCGATCTTTTAGCAGTTTATTGCTATTATACCCGCCAAGACGGGGAATTTCAAGGAATAGGCAGCTAAAACTACTGGGACAGGCTGGAATCACCGTGCCTTTGCTGTCGCTGCTTCTGCAGAAGGCGAAGCTCCTGGCGGAAGGGAATTAAGTCCCGCCAGTCAAGCTGAGTATCGGAGGGAACAATTACATTGTACTTAAAGGCAAGGTATCCAAGCCACCTTAGGATACCGGAAATGACAATTACCATCGGCAAACCCACACTATCTGCTAAGAATCCGCCGATCAGCGGGCCAATTGAACTGGCGAGCCCAGCCATAGTATTATAGATGCCGATATATGTCGTACGTCCTTCGTCGGGGGTTATTTCAAGGATAAGATTAAAAGCCGCTAGATTATATCCGGCCCAGCAGAAACCACCCACCAGTTCCGCCGCTATCGCTAGTTCCCACCTGGGAAGGAGCCGCCAAAGAAAAGGCAGTGAAGCTGCTCCAATACCGCCGGCCAGCATTATATTTTTCTGACCGTATTGATCCGCAAGCCTCCCCCAGTAGCGGTGTCCGAAAATACCTGCGATCAAGCCCGAAGCAGTTACAACTCCCCAAAAACCCGGATCGCCGCCTAAATTCTCCCGAAAATACACCGAATAGAGGGCACCGGAAAAGGTCACTCCAAAGTTCCAAAGAACTGAGGTGAAACAGTAGTTGCGGAAGGATGTATACTGGGAAACAACTTGCCAGCTCTCCTTTAGTCCCAGAGAGTGCTTTTGGGATTTGCTTTGCCTGGGCCAAGGGACCCTCGGGATAGTCGAAAAAAAATAAGTTGAGAGCAAGCCCAGGATCAGCCCTACCGAAAATGACAGCTGATATCCCCTGGGAAAACCGGATCTTTCAATAAGCCAGCCTGCCAGCAGGGTCCCCATCAAGGCGGCCAGATTGCACATGATATTGCGGTAGCCGAAATAACTGCCCCTGGAACTGCGGGGGGTGATATCCGCCATCAGGGAAGTCCAGCCCGGCACGCCGATGCTGTTGATAAACCCCCGGAGGGTTACAAAAACGATAAAGGTATAGATGGCCGCATCGCCTTCCAGCAGCACCGGCGTCAGGACAATGGGAATGATGGTCAAGCGGGACAACGCGGAAGTTATAACCACCAGCTTCTGCCGCTCGCCCCATCTTTCTGCTAGACGAGCTGACGGGATCTGGAGAATGTTGCTCAAGAAGGCAGGCAGTGCCGCCAGAAGGCCGATCTGACCCTTGCTGGCACCCATTGCCAGGGCACAGAGGGCCAAAAAAGGTCCGATCAGATTCTCACTGGCACTGGCGAGCATGCCGTCAATAACGCTGATGCGCATTGCCCGCTTCATTTCAGCATGGTTGAGAATTGGTGCCTGATTCCCCATCTTTTCCCACCTGGCTTATTTTTTTGTCAATCACCTCCATTCTATCATGCCGGTTGGTGCAAACAAAGTACCCTTACTCGCCTTTACTAGCTGCTACTCGCCGCAAAGCTCGAGAAGCCGCTGCCATTCCTCATCTACCTGCTGCTGGATGTTTTCCAAGAGCTGGCTGTTATCAGACCGGAACAGGTGCTTGAAGCGGCCCTGCTGCTTCATCCAGTCAGCTACCGGCAACGGCTTCTTCGGCTTAAAGGTTAATTTCCACTTGCCGTTTTCTACTTCAAACAGGGGCCAGACATTGCACTGGACGGCGCCTTCCGCAACATCTACAGTATCCTCCGGAGCTGTTGCCCAGCCCAGGCGGCAGGTACTGAGCACATTGAGAAAGGCCGGTCCTTCAGCGGCAAAGGCTTTCTTGGCCTTGCGGTATAGGTCATTCCAATGGCTCATGGAGGCTTGAGCCACATAGGGGATATCGTGGGCAGCCATGATGGCTGTTAAGTTCTTAGGATACTGGGGCTTCCCCGGCAGCTGCGTTCCCGCGGGAGTTGTGGTGGTGTTGGCCCCCCGGGGTGTCGCACTTGATCGCTGGATGCCGGTATTCATATAGCCCTGGTTGTTGTAGCAGACATAAACCAGCTTGTGACCTCTTTCCATAGCTCCCGACAGCGACTGCAGGCCTATGTCGTATGTTCCGCCATCGCCGCCAAAGGCGATGAAGGTGATGTCTTGATTGATTTTCCCCTGCCGCCTCAAGCTGCGGTAGGCAGCTTCGACCCCGCTCATGGTGGCAGCTACATTTTCGAAGGCAGTGTGAATAAAGCTGCACCGCCAAGCAGTGTATGGATAAATGGTAGATGTAACTTCCATGCATCCGGTGGCACATCCGACAACCACCGGGTTTTCGGCTGCCTGCAGGATGATCTTGATTGTAATCGGAAATCCGCATCCTGCACAGGCCCTATGTCCTCCGGTAAAACGCTGCGGTTTCTTGGCAAGATCCGGTAAAGCCAAAACGACACCTCCTAGGAAAATCCTATTCCCGCACACCTAGATATCTAACAGTGGGGACAGTTCCGCCATCGGACTTGCTTCCCAACTCCTTGACTTCCATAAGAGCCTGCCTGATCAGAGGAGGATCTATGTCCCTGCCTCCGAGTCCGTAGATGTAGTTTATGCACTTGGGCTGGTTGGCAGTATGGTACAGTGCTGCCTTGATCTCCAAAAATAAGGGTCCTCCCTGGGTAGAGAAGGTATCGGCCCGGTCCATTACCCCCACAGCCTTGAGGCCGGAGAGTACCTCACACAGCTCCTGCCCTGGGAACGGCCGGAAAACCCTAACCTTTACCAAGCCGCATTTCTCCCCTGCCTGCCGCAGCTGGTCAACAACGTATTTGGCTGTACCAGCGGTGGAGCCAATCACTACTACGGCATACTCAGCATCATCCATCTTATATGCTTCGAAAAAGCCGTACTTCCGGCCGGAAATGGCGGCATACTCCTCCGCTACGGCCAAGATCACATCTTTAGACCGATACATGGCTTCTGCCTGTTCCCGCTTGTGTTCGAAATAAAAATCCTGGAGGGTAAGGGGACCTAAGGGCTTGGCTTGTTCAACATCCAGGAGCGGGTACGGGAAATGATATTCGCCGATGAAATCCTTAACAGCTTGGTCAGGCAAGAGCTCTACATTTTCCATCCCATGGCTGATAATAAACCCATCCATTGTAACCATGACAGGAAGCAGCACATGGGGGTGCTCTGCGATTCTGACAGCCTGAATGAGATTGTCATACATCTCTTGGGAGTTTTCTGAGTAAATCTGCAGCCAGCCCGAATCCCGGGCCCCCATACTGTCACTGTGGTCACAGTGGATGTTAATGGGACTGCTTAGGGCCCTATTCACCATGGGCATGACTATAGGCACCCGCATGCCAGCGGCAACGTAAAGCATCTCCCACATGAATGCCAAGCCTTGGGATGAGGTTGCGGTCATGGCCCGGGCCCCTGCGGCGGCAGCACCCACAGTGGCACTCATGGCACTGTGTTCACTTTCCACCGCCACAAATTCCGTCTTCACCAATCCATCGCTGACAAAGGTGGAAAACAGCTGAACAATTTCGGTCTGCGGCGTAATGGGATATGCGGCCACCACATCGGGATTGATCTGGCGCATAGCTTGGGCTGCCGCTTCGTTTCCCGTGAGAGCCGCGGTTTTCTGAGTTTCGACAGCTACGGCCACTATTTTTATCCCTCCTTGACAGCTTCATCGTCCTTGAAGTCATCTTCAGGATGCATCTCAATGGCATGAACCTTTGTCGGACATACGTTGGCGCAGATGCCGCAGCCCTTGCAGTAGGTGAGATCAACACCCTGAATTTTTCCATCTTCGGAAATCCAGCTCATGTCCGGACAGTAAAGCCAGCACCGGTGACAATTGATGCATTTTTCCTTGCTCCATACAGGCCGGATGGTGCGCCAATCCCCGGTGGCAAACTGGGTAGCTGTGCCGCCTTGAGGAATCACTCCGCCGATGGGCAGATCCCGCCAGCCGGCATTGGGCGTGATATTGGGATCCACGTCTTGATGGACCTTCAGCAGGTTCTTTGTTTGGCTGCTCAGTGTCACTGGCGCTGTACCTCCTCATAGGCCCGGGTAATGGCTGCCATATTCCCATCAATCAGCTCTGGACGGTTCCGGAACTTCCTTTCTAGACGCTTACGGGTATCCTCCAGCAATTCATCAATGGTCATGATGTTGGTTGCAGCCACAACGGCCCCCAGCATGGGAGTGTTGGGTATGGGCCGGCCGATGGTCTCTTCACTAATCCGGCTGGCATCCAGTGTATAGACTTTGGTCTCTCCACTGTCTAACTTCAGCCTCTTTCTCATGGCACTGCTGGAATCACCGCTGTTAATCAGCAGCACACCATCTGGCGGCATTCCCGCAGTGAAATCGATGGAACCAATAAAGCTTGGGTCGAGAACGATCACATATCGGGGCGATGCAACAGCACTGTGAATGGTTATTGGTTGGTTGCTGATCCGGTTGTAAGATACTACTGGGGCCCCCATTCTCTCGGGGCCGTACTCGGGAAACGCTTGTACATATTTGCCTACGGC
>JAAYHH010000142.1 GCA_012735435.1 Bacillota bacterium
GCGTATATCCGGTGATATCCCCTGTGATAGCTGCGTGGGCTGAAGGGATGGATCTCCAGGATGTCCTCAAGAAACATCCTCTAGACCCCGGAGACTTGGTGGCAGTATGCCGACAATCCATCGATTTATTGCGGCAGATCCTGACAGCCGTACCCCAGCCATCCCTGCGGGAAAAGGTAACTGAAGCCATCAACAGGCTGGATCGGGGAGTTGTGCGGGTAACGGCCGAGTAACCCCGCCCGCAGTCCGGAGGTTCCCTCCGAGACCGATGGGGCTCTTGCTCCCCAGGGCAGCCAATTCCCCGGTGCAGGAATTACCATAATAACTAAGAATTACTAGACCCAAGGCCTGTTTGTTCCGCCGCAGCGAAGATTATACATGTTAAGCGTTTACTACCGACACCGATGAGGGAGGATTTTCCATGGATGCTGGAATGAAATTACTGACCATAGATGATGTCCTCAACTTCACACAGCAGGATGTCCGGGATCTCTACAAAGAGTACATGAACCCAGCTCTAGCCCAAATGCTGGGGCTGTTGAACTTCGATAAGCGCTTTGTCAAGGCCGCCGGCATGGAGGTCTGGGATGAAGACGACAACGTGTATCTAGACTTCTTGGGGGCATATGGAGCACTGAACTTGGGACATAACCCTCCGGCGGTACTGCAGGGTTTGGACCAGGCGCGGGAGCTGCCCAATCTTCTGCAGGCCAGCCTCAACGGCATGGCTGCCGCCTTAGCCCACAACTTGGCCCAAGTTACTCCCGGAAATCTCCAGAGGACCTTCTTCTGCAACAGCGGTGCTGAAGCCGTTGAAGGCGCGCTGAAGATGGCTAGAATCGCAACAGGCAGGCAAAGAATTGTTTACTGCGAAGGGGCCTTCCACGGCAAGACCATGGGGGCATTATCGGTAACCGGACGCAGTAAGTATCAGCAGCCATTTGCTCCCCTGATCCCTGGATGCAAAGCCATTCCATACGGCGATGCAGTAGCTTTAGAAAACGAACTGGCCCGGGGTGATGTGGCAGCTTTTATCGTGGAACCTATCCAGGGCGAAGGTGGAGTCATGGTTCCCCCGGAGGGTTATCTGGCCAAGGCAAGGGAAATATGCTCCCGCTACGGCACACTACTTGTAGTGGATGAAATCCAAACAGGTTTCGGCCGTACCGGTAAGCTCTTTGCCTGTGAGCATGAGAATGTCACTCCCGACATCCTCTGTTTAGCCAAATCCTTAGGCGGCGGCGTTATGCCCATTGGTGCCACCGTTACCACACCTGAGGTTTGGGACAAAGCTTACGGTTCCATGGAGAAGGCTTTACTCCACACATCCACCTTTGGAGGCAACACCCGGGCAGTGGCAGCAGGTATCGCGGCCCTCAATGCAATTGTGGAACAAGACCTCCCTCGGCAGGCTGAAGAAAAAGGCCGGTATTTCATCGAAAGGCTGAAGGAACTTCAGGAAAAGCACAACCTAATCACCGATGTGCGGGGCCGGGGTCTCCTCATCGGCCTTGAATTTGCCAAGCCTAAGGGCTTAGTCGACCGGCTCACTAGAGGGGCTGTCAGTAAGTTTTCCGAAGAATACCTGGGCGCGATGGTTGCCGGTGAACTCTTGAACCGCTATCACATTATTACCGCGTACACGTTGAATAATCCCAATGTAATTAGGCTGGAGCCGCCCCTTATCGTCACCCGAGAGCAGATAGACCAGGTGCTGGAAGCCCTAGATCAGATCTTTACCCGCAACCGAAGCCACATTCAGATGGCCCTAGCCAGCACCAAGACAGTAGTCAGCAGCCTTCTTGGTAAGAAGTAGAATACATTACTAAAGAAGGACAGGGTAAAATGATAGCTCACAGCCCGTTTCCCACAAAAACGGCTGTGAGCTATTTTCTCGTTCAGGTGAAGCCCATCTCGAAACCTATCTACATCTAAACGAAATCTTCGTCGGTGAGTTCTTTATCTGCAATTAACTCTTGAACCACATCGACAAGTTGCTCAATTGTCTCAATATCTGCCAGAGCCTGGACATCAATGGTGATGCCAAACTCTCCTTCCAGCTCGTCGACTAAAGCTTCCAACTCATCCTCTGCCAACCAGCCGCCATCTTCTTGGTGGAGAGTATCGCTGGGAGCAATTACGTGCTCGAGGCCCCCGGCAAAGCTGGAGATGATCTCGTAGATTCGATCTTCAAAACGGCCGTATATACTCATGCTCTGCCTCCTTCGCCAGTACATTCCCCAGCAATCTGTCCCGTATTATGTCCAGGACACCATTTGCCCATAATCCATTGCCGCTGGAAACCCTGAGGACTGGAGGCAAAACATTGGCTAGAAATCTTGGCCTACATTCTCGGACCAGAGGTTGAGAAAGTCCATCAGCTCATTGAGCTTGGGACTCCGCATATTTCGTACGTAGAAGCCGGAAGTTCCCGTCCCGGTAATCAAGCACTGCTGGGGAGACAGTCCCAAGAGCTGCCCAAGGCAGAAGCCGGCATTGAAATTATCTCCGGCTCCAGTGGTGAGCCTGGGATTGGATGTATAGGGACCCTCCATGTGGTAATACTGACCATCGACAACAGTACCTGCTTCAGTCACCGGGTGCACAACAACACAGTAAATGCCCAGTCTCTCTGCGATGGCTCTGGTAATCTCTTCTAAACTGACATTTTCCGGTTTATCGCTGAGCTTAAGTCCCAGCACATCGGCGATTTCTGAAGCCTCTTTCCGATTCAAGCCCAGGATCACCCGGCAGTGCTCTTCAAACCGCTGAATGAGCTCCATGGCATTGGCGATATCTTCCTTACTGCGTTTTTCAGGATCGCAAAGATCGAAGAAGGCCAATGCTTTTTCGGTCTTCTCCAGATTTGGAAGAACTTCACTCAGCATCTTCTCCCAGATATCGCTCATATATGGGATCATTGTCCAGTTGAGCATGCTGATCAGCTGGCTGCGGGACAGGATCTCCACCAATTTCTCCAGGGGAAGCTTGGCCAGAATGTTTTCCCAATTGACTTCCTTTAAGACTTCAATCTTACCCAACATCAGCTTGCCGTCGGTAAACTCCAAAGCATCGGTATGTCCCGGTTCACAGATTGAATAAGTTTCACATGCATCGGCCATCTCCCTGAACACTTGGTGGATGTCCGGATTACCGAGACAACCGACATAGGTCACCCTGGTTCCAAAGCCTATCAATGCATTGGCCATGATGGGACCGTTGCCGCCGAGCTTAACTTGCTTAGGCACCAGCTCGATATTAGTGCTGAGTCCTGCTGCCCGCCCAATCCGCTCTGCCAGCTGAGCAATGGTTTCCAGCCTTGTATAGGACTCAAAATCAATTCTCTTGTCGACAACATGGATGATCTCATCAACAAAACCATCAAGCCCCACAAAACAATGGAGATCCTCCGGCTTTATCTCTGCCCCTCTAAGTGCCTGTAAAGTCTCTTGAATTAACTCCTTGGCTTTCTGAGCCATGCATCTAACCCCCCGCATCTTTCCGTAATGCTTCTCAATCTATTGCCGCTGCCTCAAATAGGCACGGCATTGACATTCCCACACCAATCCTAGATTATGCGCAAACTCCGCCGGAAAAAGGCTTTGAAGTCGGCAGCATGGGCCATGGCTGCCTGCATCTCAAGCCGCGCCTTACCCCGGGTCCGCAGCCGCATTCTCACCTCGTGATCGTCGATTTCAACCCTCACGCCTTCCACTGCCCCACCCTTTCCGAGATCAAAGCTCTTGGCTAGGCGCAGTAACAGAGATAGGAGCATAATACGTCGAAAATCTTCCTGCTCCAGGGGTCCTGCCGGCACCGTGTAATTCATTACCCCCTGCAGGAAATAGCGTTCATGGGAAGCTGCCACAAAGGCACAAGTTACCAGCTCCCGATGGCTTAGACCATTGAGCCTGGCATTGAGCATCATGTAAAAGGTGTGTATATAGCGGTTTTCGTGATCAACTACAATACCTATATCGTGGAGAAGAGCTGCGACAATCAGCAGCCGCCGCTCATAGGTGTTCATCCCATGCAGCGGCCGCAGCTGATCGTACAAGGATAAGGCCAAATTGTTCACATGTCGATAGTGGGCACTTTCGATGTTGTAATACTGGATCAGGTTCTCAACGGAATGCATCAAAGGGCTGAGGAGGATGGGATCCCGGGTATCCCTAGATAGATACCGATACAGAAGGCCATCCCGCAGTCCGCTCCTGCTGGTTACAACCCGGCTGCTGCCGGATGCCTGGAGAACCTGCTTGATTACAGCTATACCGGCGACTATCACATCAGCCCTTTCCCTGGACATACCGGCAATCCGCCAGCGGCTGTGCAAATCCAAACGGGCCAGCCGGCGGTAATTATCTTCCACAGATTCCGCCAAGATCTCATAGCCGTGGCTGATATCTGGCCTATAATCTCTGCGGCGCCGGTCAATCCGAGCCAGGGTCCGGGCGATTCCCCCTAAAGCCACCACTGTATTGTACTGGAACAGCCAAGGAAGTTTAGTTAGTTCTTTGGTAAGAAAGCCTTCAAGTTCAACCAAAGAGGCGGGATCAATCTTATCTCTAACAGCAAAATCGTTGGCCAAAGTCACCGAGCCGAAGGGCAGGGCCGCCCAGTGCTCCTTCAGGCGGTTCCGGTAACCAATGAGTTTGGTGCTGCCGCCCCCTACATCGATGATTAGACCTGTCTCTGGAGCGACGGTATTAACAACCCCTATATAGTCCAGGTCTGCTTCCTCTTCCCCGGTCAGCACCCTTACTTCAATTCCCGTCTCTCTGTGCAGTTTGGCCAAAAACTCAGCCCGGTTCGGTGCCCGTCTCACTGCAGCGGTGGCTACGGCAATGATGGTGTCAACTCCCCGCACTTCACACAGTCCGGCAAACAGCGCCAGGGTCTCCACTGCATGCTCCTGGGCCTTGGGATGCAGAGAGCCGTCAGGAGCCGTGTTTGCCACCAATCGGACGGTCTCCTTCACGTTTTCTATCTGATGGTACCCGCCCTCTGGGCCGATGTCTATCATGACCAGCCGCACCGAGTTGGAACCAACATCAATGATGGCGATTCGCTCCATAACTAACCTCTTCCCCGCTTCGCTTTGACTACCGGCTGCTGCAGGCAGCCTGCCAGTCAATGTGTTTGTTTAGCAGTTCTACCAACTGCTCTAAATACTGCTGATCCAATTGGGAGAAACGCCCTTCATAAGGAGAATCTAAGTCTAAGACTCCCCATACGTTCCCACCGTGGATGATCGGCACAACAATCTCCGAACGGGAAGCGGGATCACAAGCGATGTGACCGGGAAACTGGTGTACATCGGGCACTACGATTGTCGCCCGCCGCTGGGCTGCCGTACCGCATACACCCCGGCCCCACGGAATACGCACACAGGCCGGCTTACCCTGAAAAGGCCCCAGCACCAGCTCACCACGTTTAGTAAGATAAAATCCAGCCCAGTTTAGATCCGGCAATGTTGAGTAGATTAAAGCAGCAGCGTTGGCAAGATTAGCCAACCAATCAGTCTCTGCTGACAGCAGCGCCTGCGCCTCTACCAGCAGATTCTCATAGACAGCTTGGGCTCCCGGCCCCCTCCATCCTTCCTTAGTGCACATCTTGGCATTTCACTCCTGTCTGCGGGCCCATGGGAAAATCAAACGGGGTTTCCCTCGCTCCTTTTTCCTCCGAATCCTGCGCACTAGAATCTCAATGTTGTTGGCCACAACTTCTGCCAATCGGGCCTGTTCATTAGCGTTCTCTGTAGTGTGCTCAATATCCTCTAGGAGCCGCTGATTCATGTCCACCAACTGCTGCATGCTGGCGGAGATTTCCTGCAGCTGGGCATTGATTTGAAGCATGGCTGCCATGGCTTCTTCGTAACTGGTATTGGCATCGGAGGCTTCCTCTTCTTGGGTGGAAGCTACTTCCGTTACGCCCTCCATCAAGTTCTTAATCTGCGTAAAGGAAGCTAGAATCTCCCTCAACACCTCAGCAACCCGATGGGCCATGTTCTGTACCTGTTCGGTGCCGGCTGCCGTTGATTCGATAAAGGAGCTGATCTCATTGGCTGCCCCTTGAATGCTGTCTGTTACGGAACGGATTTCATCGGCTGCTTTCTTGCTGTCGTCAGCTAAGGACTTAATCTCCGTGGCAACAACCTGGAAGCCCCGGCCGGCATCTCCAGCCCTGGCAGCCTCTATGCTGGCATTGAAGCTCAAGAGCTGGGTTTGTTTGGCGATCTCCGCAATTCTGGCGGTCATTTGATTCACTTGGCTCATGGCTTCCTGGAAGGCAGCGGCCTTTTCACCTGCTGTCCTAGCACTCTCGGCGTTGGCTGTGGCAAGGCTCACTGTGTCAGCAACAGTCGTATTGCTTTCTTGGATATCCCTTTCCAGTCTTTCGATCATGCTGTATGTACCCCTGGCCGACTCGAGGGTCTGCTGGGAGCTCTTGGCTAAGCCGCTGATCACCACATTAACCCTCTCCAGGTTTTCGGAAGCAACCCGAGAACTGCGGGAGGAGACTTCGTCGATTACAGCCTCCGCCTGAGTAACCGCAGCAGCTACCTCGTTAGCCCGTTCCTTCATGGCATGTGCTGTCTCCATGGATGCCACAGCCCGGGCAGCGGCATTATCGGAAGTGGCCGCGATAACCTTATACACCCTCTTTACTCCTCGGATCATGAACAACCCCAGGATGGCAATTATGAATACCGCCGCTCCCCCTACGGCGGCCAGCATCTTGTAGGTATGCTGTACTGAAGCATCAGCCTCGGCAACAACACTCTTTACTTCTGTCCACAGCTGCAGGTTTAGGTCTGAACTCAAATTTGCCACCCGGTCCAAATAAGCAGGCAGGAGAGATATGGCGTCCGCCCTCTCTTCCTCATCGGTAATCCGCTCGATCTCGGCCATCTGCTGGTCAACCAAGGCATAGGCCTCTTCAATTTCTCTAACAACCCCCTGGTGTTCTTCGTATTCCCCAGCTATTTGACAAAGCATTTGTACACTATAGGTCAACTCGCCCATGGTAGTTGAATGATCACCCAAGAGCCCCCATCTATAGTAGGTCCTGAGGATGCTGTATAGATTTGCCTTAGCTTTCTCGATATCCGTTGACGTAGATGAGGCAAATTGCATAATCTGCAGATACTTGGTGCTTAGCTCTTCCACTCCCGTGCGGAGACTGTTTACATTCACCAATAGTAAACTGGCAATGCCCACGGTAATCACTAGGAAAACGACGATGCTCACACGGACCAGCCATAGGATAGGCCATCCCCGTGCCATCTGCTGGTCTGTTTGGACTCGCTTTTTCTGCTTGCGCCTTCCCAACCTAAATGGCAGTCTTGGTAAATGCATATGTTTACTCCTTTCAACACCTGCTGGCACAGAGGAATATTCTCCCAAAACGATTTCTACAAAAAACAAGGGAAACCTCCAATTATCAGGCTAAAAATGGGCTCTAGAGCTCACTATTTGGCAGGATAACGGGAAGTTTCAGCGAACGTTACAAATATGTAACACAAGCTGCCAGCTAAGGATGGGATGAAAATGAGGCTGGGCACCTGCTTCGACCTAGTGGCTCACCGGGGAGCCATGGGCTATGCACCGGAGAATACCTTGACAGCCTTTCAGAAGGCCATCGATATGGGTGCAACAATGATCGAACTGGACGTTCACCTAACTAGGGATCAGGAAATAGTCGTCATCCATGATAGCGAACTTGTCCGCACCACTACCGGTCATGGTTTGGTAGAGGACATGACCTTGGCCGAAATCCAATCCTTTGACGCAGGAATTGCTATGGGTCCCGAGTTCAAAGGAGAAACAGTGCCTACCCTCCAGCAAGTAATGGAGCTTGTTAATCACCAAACAGCTTTGAACATCGAGATCAAGGCGGGCAGAACACTCTACCCTGGGATAGTCGATAGGATCCTAGAAGTGATTTCTGCTTATCGAGCAGAAAAGGAAGTTGTCATTTCTTCCTTCCACAAGGAATACCTTCGGGAGGTAAGGCAAAAGGCAGAGGACTTAGAAGTGGCTGTGTTATTTGATGAACCATCACCGGGTATTTTTGACGAAGCTGTCCGTGAAAAGTGGCAGGGGTTGCATCCTTGGTATAAATTAATAGATAAGAAATTCATGGACAGGGCATGCCGACGAGGCCTGTCGGTCCGGGCATGGACTGTCAACCGGGCATCGGAAATGAAGGACCTCCTTCACTGGGGAGTTAAAGGCATCATAACCAACTTTCCCGATCTCTTGAGCTCGGTAATAGCCAGTTTTTATGGTGAAGTCTGACCCTTCACGAGTCCAGCTTAAGGGTTGGCAGGCGCTGCTGGCTTGAGTTTTCTGGAGTTTTCGTGTATACTTTTCTCCCAGCCATTTGGCCCTCCGCCAAGAAATCAAGGCCGATCCGATACTTGCAAGTTCATCAGGGCCAAGTACATACCCTCAATCCTTTGATGAAAGGCCTGATGCTGTATGATGCGAGAAATCTACATGCTGCTCGGCGGTCTGATGGCTTGGGTAAGCCTGGTATGGCTGCGGGTGCTGGATTACCCTTCCAGCTTCCAGGCCAAGGACACACGGTCCTGGCGGCTTCGCCGGCTAGCCGGGCGTTTAATATCCTTTATCGGTATCGCTCTAGCACTATACGGTGCTTGGCAATAGGTCCTGTTTACCTATGATTGTCTTTGCATTTTCAGAAGTGCAGCGGTATAATATACATGCAGTACCTACCTGGGGTCCGTAGGGGAGTAGCTCAATTGGTAGAGCACCGGTCTCCAAAACCGGGGGTTGCGGGTTCGATTCCTGTCTCCCCTGCCATACCACCACTATGTGGTAGGTACCTAGAATTCACTGAGGCTCAAGTTTACTGGGCAACCGCTGGCAGCCCGTGAGCTGCTAGAGGAAAGTCGGGACTGGCCTTGTCTGCGTATGCAGGCAAGAAAGTTGGTGCACAGCGCAAGCTGTGGCAGGGTGACCTGACGGCAGCGAACCTATCCCTCGGGGATAGTAGTAGCTATAAAAGCTCCACAGAGACGAGCCGTTGTGGCAACACGACGGATGAAACGAGGAAAGCCCCACCAGCCAGCAACGCAAATTATGGTAGCGGCACCCCTTTTTGAGGGGCAGAGACAATTGTCTCTGAGATAGATGGTTGCCTTAAATGACAGAATCCCGCTTACAGGTAAACTTGAGCCGTAATGCACCGGTTCTCCAGGGAGAATCGGTGCATTTTTTTGTGTTTTGCTTCACTTAGGATCTTTATGGATATATAATATATGCATGGATTGACAATACTAGGAGTGTATTGTTACAGAAAGGAAGGGACTTTGATTGAGACTGATTGTTGATCAAGATCTCTGCATCAGCTGCGGGCTGTGTATTGACACCTGTCCGGAAGTGTTTGATTGGAATGACGATGGCAAGGCCGATGTTATAGTAGATCCTATCCCTGAGGAATTTGAGGACGCTGCCAACGAAGCAAAGGATGGCTGCCCAACCGAAGCCATCGTTGAACCCTAAATCTCCTCTGAAGGCAAAGCGGCACTGGACACCTCAAGGTGTCCCTGTGCCGCTTTTGAACTTTGTCCTGCTTGTTTCTCTGACCAATCAGCCTACAGCCTATTCCACTGCTCTTACCACCGCTTTCAATGTTCAATCCAGTTAAGGGAGCGCTCCACCGCCCTTTGCCAGCCGCGGCAGAGGCTTTCCCGCGTTCCATCATCCATGGTCGGGCTAAACGAACTCTCCTTTTCCCAAATCTCTGCTATGGTCTTAAGCTCTGACCAAAGCCCGGACCCCAAACCGGCCAGGAAAGCTGCTCCCATGGCAGTGGTTTCTGTCACCCTAGGCCGCTCCACCACAAGATTCATTATATCAGCCTGAAACTGCATCAGGAAATTGTTCACCGAAGCTCCGCCGTCGACCCTGAGAACTGGGATAGACATGCCTGCATCCTTCTCCATAGTCAAGAGCACATCCCGTGATTGATAGGCTATGCTTTCCAAAGCTGCCCTCGCTAAATGCTTTCTACCTATACCCCTAGTTAGACCGACAATCACTCCCCTAGCATACGGATCCCAGTAGGGAGTACCCAATCCGACGAAGGCAGGCACTAAATAGACTCCAGCAGTATCCGGAACGCCGACAGCCAGAACCTCACTTTGGGCTGCATCTTCGATAATTCCAAGCTCATCCCGCAGCCACTGAATTACCGCCCCGGCCATGAAAACACTTCCTTCTAGGGCATAGGTGACCTTACCGGGCTCCAGCCCCCAAGCGATGGTTGTCAGCAAGCCGTGTTTGGATATGATGGCTTCACTACCGGTGTTCATCAGTACAAAGCAGCCTGTACCGTAAGTATTCTTCACCATCCCCGGCTGGAAGCAGCACTGTCCAAATAAGGCTGCCTGCTGATCTCCTGCTACACCGTAGATGGGAATACCATCGGGCAGGCAGTCCAAGCCATCGGTAACTCCAAACAACCCGCAGGAGGGCAGAACCTCCGGCAGTACATTAGCGGGAATGTCCAAGACCCTCAGCAGCTCTTCATCCCATTCCAACTGGAAGATATTGTATAAAAGAGTTCGGGAAGCATTGGTATAATCGGTTACATGGCGCTTGCCCCCGGTTAGGCACCAAATTAGCCAGCTGTCGATGGTGCCGAAGCAGACCTCCCCTTTCTCAGCCTTTTCCCTTAAGCCGGGACGGTTAGCCAGCATCCACGCCATCTTTGTCCCTGAAAAATAGGGATCCAGGACCAGGCCTGTTTTGTTGTGAAATAGGTCGGCATATCCCTCTTCCTTCAACTGCTGACACATAGGGGCGGTACGGCGGCACTGCCAGACAACTGCATTGCCCTCTGGGCGATGGGTCTCTCTATTCCAGGCAACAGTGGTTTCCCTTTGGTTGGTGATGCCGATGGCGGCGATTTCATCAGCCCCAACCGGCCCATACAGGGCTTGCCGAACCGCATCGAGGGTTGCTCTCCAGATTTCCTCCGGATCATGTTCCACCCACCCCGGCTGGGGGTAGTACTGGGTAAACTCCTGATACCCGCGGCAGACAGGGCGTCCATGATCGTCGAAAATAATGGCCGTCGTCCCTGTGGTCCCCTGGTCAATGGCTAGAATATATTTTCTCACCTTGCCCTTCTCCCTTCCCTTGGAAATCAGTTATAGGGCGCTGTTACCATGATAAATTAATTGACCATCATCGGGCTTGTCTCCTGCATGCCTCTGGGAACCACCAGAGAAAGATCTCCCCAAGAATACCCCCATAACGCGGCAAGAGGCACCCTTGGTGCCTCTTGCGTACAATTCCGCACGTTTGTTGGACTTATCCGGATCACGCAGTTTCATATTTCCCTGACGTGGGAATCAGTTTAGTAACATTGGCATCGAGAAACTCCTGGCCAATTCGCTTAGCCGCTCTCACTCTGTGATGGCCATCTACTACGAAATATTTATTGTCTAGTTCAAAAACTTCTATCGGGGGTAAGATCTCGCCTCTGGCCATAGCCTGTTCAATGGCTCTGGAGCGGGCATCTGGCCGGCGATGTATCCATTCGAAATTCTGGTCGAAGTCCTTATAGCGGTCAACGCTGCCTACGATCTTGTCGATTTCAATTGCGGTAACTCCCATGTTCCGATAATTGAGCGTACCGTACTTAGCCCGCTCTTGTTCCAAGGACTTAACACCCTTGCGCTTCCGGAAGAACAGCATCTGTGGTCACCCCCGCAATCCTTTTATGCACTATCGGGTCAGACAGCGTCCAGCGTGGGTCGCCTTCTGACCCACCCGCCAATTAGATTATACGGATCTCTCCCAGAAAAGGCAAGGGAAACGCTGTTAAGCTTTGGTAAAGCCGGTTAATAGTATGTTAAATGGACAAATATCCGATTTACAGCCTGATTTCCACCACATCCCTGTCCATTTTCTTAATGCAGCGGGTCAGTTTGGCTTGGAGAGACTTATCATCACTACAGACCCGCCGCAGCTGCCGCAAGAGGTCAATACCCCGCCGGAAAGCACTGACAATATCTCCTTCCGCCAAGCCATCTGCTTCCTCCATCAATTCAACAAAGCTGCAGCCCCTGCTCCAACGATAGGCAAGCTCATGGAGGCTGTTGTGAAAACGCACCCGCTGTTCGTTCAGGGCTTGTTTCTCCAAGCGGATCAGCTCTTCGGCAACTTCCTGGGCATGGCTGAGATCAAGAAGGCGCCAAGGCCTGATTGCCTCATCCCGCCGGGGCTCGTAATCAATGCAAACGGCCAAGGCGTTGATGGCATCTTCCGACAGTTCCTGGAAGGTCCCATCGAAGAGCAGTTCTGTAACTAGAAGTTCCTGGACATAAATCCCTGCGGCGATACGGCCCCGTCCAGTCAGCTCTCCATTCTCAATGTATCCCAGCCCTTCGAGAAACTTCTGCTTGGCTGCAAAGGAGCTATAGAGGCGCTCTTTAGTTAGAATGTGCCGCATAGAACCTTTCAGTTCCTTTAAGCGTCTCTCCGCCCGCCTTAGCTGACGCTCTCGGTACCGGCATTCTTTCATTTCTTTCTTACTGCAGTGATAGACTGTCCCGGAGTCTGCTTTCTTTCCAAGTTCATGCAGCCTCCTCAGGATTTGCTTCCGGCGCCTTATCCTGTTCTTGCCCCGCAGCTGGACCAATTCTTGATTGAGCTTATCTATCTCCCGGCGGATTTTTCTCACCTGCTCAGTGCAGGTTTCTCTCCGGTAATGGGGGCAGCGCTTAGCATTTAGTTCGGCTATCCTGTCTGAAACCCGCAAGAACTCCTGCTGAAGGCTTTGGTAAAGCCGTTCGTTTTGATATACCAAGAGATTTCGCTGCAGCACTTCCCGAATCTGAGCAGCAGTCTTGTAACGGGCAGTCAGATTCAGCACCGAATTGTAGGTCAAATCAAATTGGCTCCACAAGGGCTCCACATTGTCTTCGGTTCGTTCCCGCAAATCACCAGGCTGGTAAAAATTTAAATCAACCATAGTGAAAACAAAACCCTGCTCGTCTATGCCCCGGCGCCCTGCCCGGCCCGCCATCTGGAAATATTCGCCTACTGTCAATGGGCGAAATCCTCGTCCATCGTATTTGGTATAACTGTCAAAGCAGACGGTCCTCACCGGAAAATTGACACCAACGGCGAAGGTCTCAGTGGCGTATAGGACTTTGATCAGCCTGCGTTCAAACAGCTCTTCCACCAGTTCCTTGCAGGCCGGCAAGAGCCCTGCATGGTGATAGGCAATGCCCCTCTCCAAGATGTCAGTCAATTGGGCAACACTGGATAGACTCTGCAGTTCCCTTCCCCAAAGGTGACGCTCAGCGGCCTCCCTCACCGCCAATGCTTCCTCAGGTGTTAAGTAGTTGTGGGTCCGAGCCAGCTCAGCGGCATGGACTTCACATCCCCTCCGGCTGAAGACAAAAAACAGCAGGGGAAGGTACTGTTCCCCCAATGCATCCACCAGCTCTAC
>JAAYHH010000143.1 GCA_012735435.1 Bacillota bacterium
CCTCCTCCACAGCCCCAAAGCGGCAAGCGTCTTTACAGGCACCGCACTTGATGCACTTCTCGTTGTCGATGACAAAGGGTTCCCTCACCTTGCCGGAAATAGCGCCTACGGGACATACCCGGGCACATTTGCTGCAGCCCTTGCACTCATCGGCAATGATCTTGTACAGCTTCAGGCCCTGACAGACACCTGCTGGACAGCGGCGGTCAACTACGTGGGCCAGGTATTCATCCCGGAAGTACTGCAGCGTAGTGAGGACAGGGTTTGGTGCCGTCTTGCCCAGGCCGCATAGGGAGCCTTCCTTAACGGCCTCACCGATTTCCTCCAGGTCGTCTAGGTCCTGCAGCGTACCTTCTCCATCGACGATTCGCTGCAGAATATCCAGCATCCGCTTTGTCCCCTCCCGGCAAAGGACACACTTGCCGCAGGATTCGTTCTGGGTGAAGTCCATGAAGAACCGGGCAACCTCAACGATACAGGTTGAATCATCCATGACAACAAGGCCGCCGGAACCGATCATGGCTCCTGCCTGCTGGAGAGAATCGAAATCCAGGGGCAGATCCAGATGCTCTTCGGTAAGACAGCCGCCAGATGGGCCGCCGATCTGTACAGCCTTGAACTTCCTGTTGTTGCGGACACCTCCGCCGATATCGAATATGACCTCCCGCAGGGTCTTGCCCATGGGAACCTCGATTAGACCAGTATTGGCTACTGCTCCGGTAATGGCAAAGGTCTTGGTACCCGGGCTGGTCTCAGCACCCCGCGCCTTAAACCAATCGGCACCCTGGTGAATAATAGGAGGCACGTTGGCAAAGGTCTCTACGTTATTAATCAGTGTGGGACATCCCCATAGGCCGCTTTGAGCAGGATAGGGGGGCTTGGGCCTTGGCATTCCCCGTTCGCCTTCAATGGAGGCTATAAGGGCACTTTCCTCTCCGCATACAAAGGCTCCCGCTCCCTCTTTAATGACGACATCAAAGCTGAAGCCGCTGCCCAAGATATTCTCACCCAAGAGTCCTTGACTTCTCGCGGCATCCAGGGCCTTTTGCATTCTTTGAACGGCCAGAGGATATTCTGCCCGCATGTAAACGTAGCCCTGACTTGCCCCGATGGCATAACCGGCAATCAGCATACCTTCAATTACCCGATGGGGATCGCCTTCCATGAGACTGCGGTCCATAAAGGCGCCGGGGTCTCCTTCGTCTCCATTGCAGATGACATACTTCTGCTCACCGGGGGCTTGCCGGGTAAGCAGCCATTTGCGGCCGGCTGGGAAACCTCCACCGCCCCGACCCCTTAGGCCCGCTTCCAGAATCTCGTTGCAGACTTCTTCAGGACTCATTTCGGTAAGGGCCTTGGCTGCAGCGGCATAACCATCTCTGGCGATATACTCCCAAAGGTCCTCGGGATCAATGACTCCGCAGTTACCCAGAGCAATTCTTTCCTGCTGCCGGTAGAAGGGATTGTCCTCTTCCCGTACAAAGACCTCTCCGGTATTGGGATCCTTGTATAGAAGCCGATCAACAACCCCGCCTTCTACCAAGGCATTGACGATATCACCGGCATCTTCAGGTTTAACGCCGACATAGAGAATCCCTTCAGGTTCGACCCTTACCAATGGTCCCTTCTCGCAGAAGCCGTGGCAACCGCTCTTCTTTACAGCTATCCCGTCTTGTTTCTCTGTTTTTTCTTCTTTGTTGAGTTCCACCGAAACAGCCAGTCCCTTATCGGCCACGGCCCGCTGCAATTCTTCATATACCTTAAGTGAACCGCTGGCAACACAGCCGGTTCCGGCACAAACTAACAACCGCTGCTTAATCAGCCCCAGCTCTTGCTGCTTTTCCTGGCGAATAGCTGCCAACATGGCCGCAGTCTCAATCATTCCGCATCCCCTTCCCGTTTCTGCAAGGTGTCTATGATCTCAGTGATGGCCTCCGGCGTCATGCTCCCGTAAACTTCGTCGTTGATCATTACCACAGGAGCCAAACCACACGCACCTAGGCAGGAAACGGTTTCAACAGTAAAACCTAAATCCTTGGTGGTCTTTTGGCCGTCGGCTAGTCCAACTTTCTTGCGGATGGCATCCAACACACTCTGGGAGCCCCGCACGTGGCAAGCGGTGCCATCGCAGACCCTGATTACGTATTTACCTAGAGGATCCAGGGAAAACTGAGCATAGAATGTCGCCACTCCATAAACTGTGGCCGGTGACATATCCAAAGCCGTCGCGATGTATGTCAGAATCTCTTCAGGCAAGTACCGGTACTCCTCCTGAACCTTCTGGAGGATAGAGATCAACTCGGACTTCTCCCCTTTATGCTGGGCAATTATCTCATTGACCTTTTCAAAGCTGTGCTCTTGGGCAGTACCCGTGTTTTCACGGCTATGGTCGTGTGTTTCCATGGACAAGGCCTTAGCCACTGGTATCATCCTTTCTGACTGTATAGCGCTGGTAGACATCCACTCTTAGAAAGACGTCACCCGAACCTCCTTGCCGGCCTTTTCAATGCAGTGGGTGAGTTCATTGATCACCTGTTCCTTTAGTGCCAACCCCAAAGGCAGTTCAGGGTTCTGGTGAGCCGGATTGATGGCTCTACCCACCAGGAAATGAACACTGTCACTCTCCCACAGCAGCCTGGCAAGGCGGCTGGCGCCGTCTTCGCCGGTGAGAATTTCTGCCACTGCCCGGCCCTCGTACAGCGCTTTCAATTTATCTAGGGCGCTGGAAATGGTGATAATCCCCTCAGTTACCAAATCCACGCCGGGCATCCGACCTAAAGGAGGTATTTTTGGACTGCAGTAGCGCAGGTCTACCTCCAAGGGAACTTGCCACTCCCTGGCAATGATGTTGCTGGTGGTGCCGCCGCAGACAACACGCTTGCCCGGTGCCCCGGCCAGCAATCTAGCCATGCGGGAATCATCCTGGCGCCGCTTAGGGGGACCTATCGCCAGGGTCAAGTACCGGGGACGGCGGATATGGGCCACCGTAACTGTAGCATCATCTCCCGGCCTACCTGCATAAAGATGTTGGCAGACATCCGCCAGTCGCTGCGCCACTTTGACCGCGCTGCACTCGCGGCTTACGGTTTTTTCCAAAAAGCGGGCCACATTTGACCACTGCCACCCCAAGTTCAAGACACCGCCAATGCCTGCATGGACAACACCATCGGAAATGGCAACTAGAAAATCTCCGACTTCCGCTTGGAACCTGGCCTCTTTGACCTTCTTGTCGCCGATATACCGCTCAGTCTTGGGGATTTCGGCAATCTCGCCTTTATGGATATATAACACCGCGGGATTGTCGAATTCCGCCATATACACTCTGCCGTCGGAAAAGATCTGCAGGATAGTGAAGGTTGAATATGCCAGATTCCGAACCTGACAGACGGGCAGACTGCTGCCTACAGTCTCCACCACCTCTTCCAAGGAGGCGCCCATCTCCAGCATTGTTGCCGCTATCTTGGTGGTAAGGGTAGCCAGTATATTAGCCTTGACTCCGCTTCCCAGGCCGTCGGAAAGGGCTATAATCACAGAATCAGGCCCCCGGGAGATAACCACATTATCACCGCAAAGTTCTTCGCCGTGTTTATTGAGGGATACAGTGCCTGTCTCGATAATGTATTTTGATTTCTGCAATGGTTCAGCTGCAGCTAACTGCATCATTGGTTATCACCATCCTGTATCAAGCGCATCAACTGAGACAGCAAGACCTTGGTTTCAGCAGTGGTTTCTCCTAAAAGTCCAGCAATCTCTTGCGCTACCCGCATCTGGCGGTTAATCACCTCTTGGGCCCGCTCCAGGGTGGTCGCCTTGAGGCGGTCAAGCTCATCCTGTTGTTTCATTTCGGCGGTTATATCTGTGAAGATGCCGATTACAATATCCTGATCCTCAGGGGTAAAGATGTACTGACGGACAATCAGACCGTGTTCCGGATACTCCCTTGACTCCTTGATCAGCTGGCGGTGCTGCAGTACCCAGCTGAAACTGTCTGTAGGCATTAACTTTGCCAAGGGCTGATGCAAAAGATCTAAGGCACGGCACCCAAACATGCTTTCAGCAGCTGGATTCAATGCCAAGATAGACAGTTTATTGTCTGCTACGATAATTCCATTGGGCGTCGAAGTTATGATTACATCGGCCAGGGATTCCGCCTTAGCCCTCATATACGGCATGCACATTTCACTTTCGGCCACTCCCAGGTAGACGGCCCGGGCCTTGTCCCGGCAAGAATCGTATCCGCAAGCTCCACAGTTGAGTTCATCTGACGGTTCCCGCTTGCCGATGGCGGCTAGGATCCTCTGCAGATCCTCCTCCGATGGCTCCGGAAGCCGTA
>JAAYHH010000022.1 GCA_012735435.1 Bacillota bacterium
AAAGAGATCAGCGGCTATGAGCATGCAACTACAAATCAGCGGATGGAAGTTACGGCAGCCATCCGGGGATTGGAGGCCCTGAAACGTCCTTGTTCTGTAAAGCTCCACAGCGACAGTGCTTACCTGATCAATGCCTTTCGGCAGAATTGGCTGGCCAAATGGCAGCGGAACGGATGGCTGAACTCCCGTAAAGAACCAGTGGAGAATCAGGACCTGTGGAAGCGGCTCCTGGAACTGACAAAAATCCATCGGGTTCACTGGGTGAAAGTGCAGGGCCACAGCGATGATGAACTCAATAATCGCTGTGATTACTTAGCTAAGCAGGCCATTGCAGAGAATTCTCTCCCCGCCAAATGACCGCCGGAGGGGAAGGAAACATATACAGCTCAAAGAATAACGAGAGTAAAGAGAATGTTCAGCCCTGTTGTAACGGATGGAGCATTCGAAAAAGTTGCTAGGCCGTCTTGAAGTTCACGGAGGTGAGAAGCTGTGAGGGTTGGAATTGTCGGACTGGGCACCATGGGTACCGTCCATGCTGCCAGTTACCACGAGATTCCCGGCTGTCAGCTGGCAGCAGTTGCCGACATTCAGCAAGACCGCCGGGAAATGCTGGCCCAAAGGTACGGGGTGAGGGCCTATCCCACCTTAGCTGACATGTTGGCGGAAGAGGATCTGGATGTAGTAGATATCTGCCTTCCCACCCATTTGCATAGAGAACATGTGGAGATGGCTGCTGCAGCGGGAAAGCACGTGTTTTGCGAAAAGCCCCTTGCCCGGAGCCGGGAGGATGGGCTGGCCATGATTGAAGCCTGCCGCAAGGCTGGGGTGACCTTTGGCGTCGGCCATGTTGTCCGCTTCTTCCCAGAATTCCGCCGTGCCTGGGAGATCATCCAGGCAGGTGAATTGGGCCGGGTAGGAACCGTCTACACCTTCCGGGGCGGAGGAGGGTTTCCCACCGCGTGGCAGGATTGGTATGCCAACTACCAGTGGAGCGGGGGCCTGACCTTGGATCTCATCATCCATGATTTTGATTTCCTCCGCTGGAGCCTGGGGGACGTTGAGCGGGTCTATGCCAAGAGCACCCGCGGGCGGGACTACAACCGCCTGGAGCATGTGCTGGTGAGCCTGCGGTTTAAGAGTGGAGTTATCGGCAATGTGGAAGGCAGCTGGCTCAACTTGGGCGGTTTCGGCACCAAATTTGAGTTCGCCTGTGAAAGAGGGCTCTTGACCCATGATTCCAAGGCAGCATCGGGTTTCCGGAGCTACTTGCAGAAACACAGCGGCATAGGAGCTCCTGGTGTAGCTGTGCCGGAAAATCCGCTAGACAAAAATCCGTATACACTCCAGCTGGAACATTTCCTGGAAAGTCTCCGTCAGGGTAAAGAACCCATGATAACTGGAGAAGAAGCCCTGGCGGCTTTAGAAATAGCCTTAGCTGCCCTAGAGTCCATTGCCGCCGGCAAACCGGTGGTCCTAAGCGGCGAGAGGGGGGTAGAAGGATGAGACTGGGAATCATGAGTTTTGCCCATATGCATGCTTACAGCTATGCCTCTGTGGTCAAGCAGTTGCCCGGTGTGCAGCTCGTGGGTGTGGCCGACGAAAACCCAGACCGGGGGAGGCAAGCGGCCAAGCAGTTTGGTACCAGGTATTTTGCATCCTTTGATGAATTACTTAAAGCTGATCTAGATGGTGTAATCATCACTTCTGCCAATCGGGATCACAGGGCGCTGACGGAGATGGCTGCTGCCGCAGGCAAGCACGTCCTCTGCGAAAAGCCCATCGCTACCACTTTGGAAGATGCCTACGCCATGGTGAAAATTGTAGAGGAAACAGGCATCAAGTTCCAAATGGCCTTTCCCTGCCGCTTCATTCCTTCGGTGCAGCGGCTCAAGGCTCTATATGAGGAAGGGCGCTTGGGCAGACTATTGGCTATCCGGAGCACCAATCACGGAAAGATGCCCGGCGGATTTTTTATCGACCCAGAAGCCGCTGGAGGCGGAGCTGTCATGGACCACACAGTCCATTTGGCCGATTTGGTGCGCTGGATTTTCCAAACGGAGGTTCGGGAAGTCTACTGCGAGCTGGACCGCCGCTTCCACGACATACCCACTGAAGACTGCGGGCTTTTGACCCTGGAACTAACCAACGGTGCCTTTATGACTATAGATCCCAGCTGGTCTAGACCTGATAGCTTCTACACCTGGGGAGATCTTTACATGCACGTGGTGGGCACAGACATGGCTGCCGAGGTGGATCTGATGCGGCAGAGCCTAGAGAGGATTACCCTTGACCAGCCAAGTTACCAATGGGATTTCTGGGGGGCAAACATGGATTACTATTTGGTCAAGGAATTTGTGGACAGTTTCAGGGAAGATCGGGAGCCGAGCATCACTGCCATGGATGGCGTCCGAGCCCTGGAAGTGGCAGTTGGTGCCTATGAATCGGCAAGGAGCGGGCAGCCAGTGAAGCTCAGATGAAGGGAGCCGCAATGCTTGGCGAGAGACTTCGGATATTCAGAGAGAGAAGGGGCTTGACGCTGCAGGAGGTGGCCAGCCGCAGCGGATTGTCCCGCTCCTATATAAGTGAGATTGAGAATGGAAAAAAGCAGCCGTCGCTCAAGACGCTGGAAGCCTTGGCAGGGGCACTGAATGTTGCCCTGGAGGCCCTGATGCCGGAAGGGGATCTGGAAGTCGATGCCGAGGCCGATAACCCCTTGGGAGACCGCCTGCGCCTTGCCCGGGAGAGAAAGGGAATGTCGCTGGCAGAGGCGGCGGAGGCAGCCGGCATTTCGGTCAGCTACTTAAGTGAAATCGAACGGGGTCAGGCACAGCCAGCGGTGGAGACCCTGCGGCTGTTGGCACAGGTTGTGGGTCTGCCGCTGTCCCAGGTCTTTCACTGCGGCACCATCGGCGATAAGGTAAGAATGCTGCGGGAGCGCCTGGGGCTATCCCGGGCGGAACTCGCGCAGATGGCAGGTGTGACGCCGGGCTTCATTGCCCAGCTGGAAAACAACAAGACCCAGGCTTCTTTGACCACCTTAAGGCGGATAGCCCAGTGCCTTGATGTGTCTCCCTGCTATTTGATTCTAGAGGATGATACGGCAGAGGAAATCATCAGGGGGCTGAATCCTGAGCTGCGGGCACTGCTCCTGGAACCTAGGGTGCAGCTGGTGCTGAGGATGGTTTGCGATATGACCGACCGGGAATTTGAGTTCTTGCTGCAGTTTATCCGTTTGCTGAAGATGAGCGGTCTGCAGTAGGTTCGTAGATTGTATTTCTGCAGTTACCGTCCAAGTTATAGGGGATAAGGGGTAGAATAATGGCAAAGGACTTTGATGTAATTGTTATCGGCGGCGGTGTTGCCGGTCTAACAGCAGCTGCATATCTTGCCCAGGCCGGGATGAGTGTGGGCATCTTTGAGCAGCAGCATAAGCTGGGAGGCCTGGCCGGCGCCTTTTCCCGCCGAGACTTTTTATTTGAACAGGCTCTTCAGTGGATCGTCAGCTGTCATCCCGGGGGAACAATCTATAACTGCCGGGAAGAACTGGGGCTGACCTTGAGCTTCAAGCAGCTGGACCCTTGGTGCCGTCAGATCGGTCCCGGCTTTGATGTGCTGCTTTCCTCCAATGTGAGGGAATGGGTCGGGGAGCTGTGCCGGCTGTTTCCCAAGGAAGCGGGGGCAATTCAGCGGCTGACAGCCGATGCTCTCAAGCTTTTTCGCCGGATACCCGATACTCCCAGAAAACCTAATGACATGCTCACCAAGTGGGAGAAACTGAAAATCGGCTTGATGACTCTGCTTAATATGAAGTTGTATCGCAAGTATCTGGGAATAAGCATTCAGGATCTCTTGGTGCAGGAGTTTAAGGATCCCCAAGTCCGCACATTCTTCTACTCCTTGTGCCCTGCCGGCAGTGCCTCTGCTTTGCTCTTGCTGACCACCATCGGCTGGATCAAAGAAGGGCGCTTCTATTACCCGGTGGGCGGGGGCCAAGCCATCATCGACAGCCTCCGGCAGGTGATCGTTGAAAATGGAGGGGAAATTATCTGCGGCAGGGCCGTTGAGAGGATACTGGTGGAGGATGACCGGGCAGTGGGAGTAGTCCTATCCGGGGGAGACGAGGTGGGCAGTGATTATGTAGCAGCTGCCTGTGACGCGATGCAGCTTTACAGCAAGATGCTTCCTCCCGGGGCAGTGCCGGACTATGTCTTAGAGAACCTGAAAGAGCTGGAGCCCTGGACCTCCTACTTTTTGATTTCCCTGGGAGTCGATGATAGTGTTACCCAACTTGGTTCTTGGCACCATCACATAACCTACTGCCCAGCTTTGATGGATGCCCTGGAAAGCGAGGATCCAACCCACTGGCTGATCAATGTAGTGGATAACAGCTTTGCCGATAATCTTCATGCTCCTCCAGGCTGCCGCAGCATAGCCATAGGAGCGCCGGTATCCTTTGAATACCGGCAGCGCTGGCAGACCATCAGTGAGATGCGGGGGCCGGAGTATACTGCACTGAAGGAAGAGGTTGCCGCGGCTTTATTGGCTTCCGCGGAACGGATTTTGCCCGGTCTTAGAAACCGGATCAGGGTAGCAGATGTTGCCACTCCCATCACCTATCGCCGCTATACCGGCAACTGGAAAGGGGCCCGCCGGGGCTGGCTGCCCACGGTGGAGGGTATGTCCCGGCTCAGGCGGGAAAGCACGGCTTTGCCGGGTCTTTTCCAGTGCGGTCACTGGCACGTGCCCTCCGGCAGCATCAGTGGAGCTATGCAGTCGGGGAAAAACGCCGCGCTCTTGATCCTCCAGGAGGTCGGTTAATCTAGTGCTTGGCCGGCTGAGGGAGCTTCTCTGAGTTTGCGGTTCTCAGCCTCAGCCACAGCCCGTTTCTTGGCCACTTCAGCCATTAATTTGTCTTGGAAGGAAATGCCCCGGAGCCTCTCCCAGAAGGTAGGCGGGACTACCTGAGCCGATACCTCGGGAGGGGCCTTATACCAGCTGCATTTTGGGCCATCGATGGCTTCCACCTGGGCCGTATCTTGATAAAGGGTCACCCTAATTCCCCACACATCACCGGGGCTGATCTCGGTATACACAGCCATCTTATCGGTGGGGCGGGTCCAGGTTCCCTGGTTCAGCAGTTTGTATATATCCAATTCCAATCATCCCGTCGCTGCTTTTTTGCCCCCTGCTGGCGGCAGGTATAGTTTTCTCGAGGGAGGATTGGTTTCCTGCTTGGCAGCTTCAAGTTAGCGGCTGTCCCCGCCGGAATCCTGGTGTTCGCCATTGGACTTAAGTTTCCCCAAGAATACCCCTTCCTGTTCAAGGCATATCGGGCAGCTCACAGTGCCGGAAACCAGGTCAAAGTGGGGATTGTTGGTCTCTTGGCCGCACCGCATGCAAATATAATTTCCCACATCTCTACCTCCTCGTAGGCTGTCTCATGTACCCCATCTACAGCAGATGGGGCGAAACCCTAAAGGGGGATTTCGCCCAGCAGCCTTGATGACGTTGGGGTTCTTAGTGAACCCGGATTGCCCAGTCCAGGCCGTTGTTGTTATCCCAGTTCATGGCGCTGTCGTGGAAGCAGAAGTTAATTTCATTCCGGGCAGATGCCCTGATCATGGCCTGGAATGCCCCTGTAGGATTCCGCATCATTGGTATGGTTGTCGGGCTCCTCCAGCCGTCAACTCCATAGTGCAGGAATACCTGGTCTGCGCCGCTTTTGTGCAGCAGGCCGTCATAGTTGATGGTGATATCCTGGTTCTGATAAGGACTGCCGGGGAAAACGGAGACGCCGTGGACTAGCTGCATTGACCCAACTCCTTTCTAAGGTTTTGCAGATTTAGGTTTCCCTGTGTTCTGGGGGGTCATGCATCTATTCCATGGAAAGGAGGGAAGGCTGGCTGTCTACAGGCATTTTCATCACCTGCCTGCAATCTATCCCACCCAAGAAACAGAGGACTTGCGGGACAGGCTCAGCCCCCCTTGGGCGTATGTGAATATGGGAACAGCAGGATTGTGGTACAATATGGAGTATTGAAGATTGGTATCATGTTGAAGCTGAGGATAATTGCTGAAAATGCCGGCAGAGCCGGATGAAATAAGGGTTTGGCCGACGGCCTAGGAGGAGGTCTTGTTTTGCTGACCATCGATCGAACTGTGCAGCAAAAATACAAGAGTAAACTAACGACACCGGAAGAAGCAGTATCTAGAATAAAGAGCAATTCCACCATCATTCAGCCCCTGGGTGCCGGTGAGCCCCCAGCACTGCTGGCGGCTATTGCCGATGCGGTTAGGGCAGGAAGGCTGCGGAATATCACCATGCATGCCATGCTGCCGTTCATCAATACACTGGAGACTGTATTGAGCCCCGACCTGCCGCCGGAGATCAATTGGGAATCGTATTTTTTCAGCGGTGCAGACCGGAAAGCATATAAGGCCGGCAGGGCCACCTATACACCCAACCTGTTCCATCAGGCTCCTAGGATTTTTGTTGAAAAAGGCGAGATCGATACAGCTATTACAGCGGTTTCTCCCATGGATCGCCACGGCTGCTTCAGCCTTGGGGTATCGGTAGACTACAATCTGGAAGTATGCCGCAGAGCCCGCCAGGTAATTGTAGAGGTCAATCCCAATATGCCCAGGACCCACGGCGCCGGTTTCCTGCATATAGACGATATCGATATGATCGTCGAAAACGAGGCGCCCCTTCCGGAGCTCCCTATGCCTAAATACGGCCCGGAGGAAGAACGGATTGGACAGCTGATTGCTGAGATGATACCCAACGGCGCCACTTTGCAGCTGGGTATCGGGGGTATTCCCAGTGCGGTGATCAGGTACTTAATGGACCACAAGGATCTGGGAATCCATACAGAGATGCTCAGCGACGGTCTCATGGAACTTATACTGGCAGGGGTGGCAACGGGCCGCTGCAAAACCATCCATCCCTACAAGGCAGTGATCGCCTTTGCAGCCGGTACCCGGCGCCTATACGACTTCATGGATGACAACCCCTTGATTGAGGCACACCCGGTACAGTATGTCAATAATCCGGCAGTCATTGCCAAGAACAACAAACAGATAGCCATCAATGCTGCTCTGGAAGTTGACTTGACCGGCCAAATCTGTGCCGAGTCCGTTGGCGTTGATCAGTACAGCGGCACCGGCGGCCAGCTGGATTTCATTCGGGGAGCCTATGATTCACCGGGAGGCAAAGCTATCATCGCCTTCTGTTCAACGGCCAAGGGAGGGGAACTATCCAGGATTGTGCCTACCTTACGGCCGGGAGCAGTAGTCACCACTCCTAGGACCGATGTACAGTACATTGTCACCGAATACGGGGTTGCCCAGCTGAAGGGCAAGTCGATGCGGGAAAGGGCAAAGCTCTTGATCGGCCTAGCCCATCCCAAATTCCGGGATGAGCTTACGGCAGAAGCAAGGAAGATGGGGTTATTGTAGAAGACGGGAAAGCGATCAGTCTGGGAGACTGGTAATATACAGCGGTTTGAAATCAATGGCATCACAGGCCACGAGGTAATAGGAAATGCCCCGGTGGGTCCCTGTTAGGGCCTGGCGCTGGGCATGGCCGTGGAGGTGGCCGTAGATGCAGTATTTGACCCCCGCTTCCTCCATGATCTCGGTAAACTCCGATTCTGTTTGGTTTTCAGCAGTGGGAGGGTAGTGGAGCATGACAATATACGGCTGGTAGCCCCGACCTTGGGCTGCATCGAGGGAAAGCCGCAGCCGTGCCAGCTCCCGCAGATACACCTTCTCATCTTCAGAGGTAAAGTCAGCTGCCCCCGGGGATTTCCAGCCCCTGGTTCCGCAGACCGCAAGTCCCTCCGGCAGCGGGTAAAAATCGTTTTGCAGGGCAAAGACGTTTTCCGGAAGCCGCTGCCGGAGCTGGCTGATGCTTTTCCACCAAAGATCGTGATTCCCCTTTACCAGCAGGATGGTTCCAGGGAGCGTGCCGAGGCAATCTAGATCTTCCTGCACAGCGTCAAGCTTCATCGCCCAGGAGACATCTCCAGGGACCAGCACCAGATCCTCCGGCTTCACCAGCTCCCTCCAGGCGGCGGCAATCCGCTTTGGGTGTCCCGACCATTCGGGTCCGAAAATATCCATTGGTTTATCCTCCCCGCCGGGGAGGTGCAGGTCACTGATAGCAAAAATGTCCACAGCCAAGTGTATCCTCCTTGCACAATCCTAACTCGACAATCTCCGGCAATACGCCGTATCCCACCATGGATGATTCCCGTTGGTAGGAGTTTTTTCCTTTAAGACGAAATCTATAATGCTACGTCTGTTTTTGCCTGCATTGGATAACCTAGAGGCGGTGAACAGTATGGATGGATTGATCTGCCAGCTGGATGCAGGTTATCGAGGGATGATCCAGTTGTACCAGGAGCTCTCATGCCTAGCAGAGTCCGTTGGCAAACATTTGACGGCAGGCGAGTGGAAAGAGGTCGATGCGCTGTTAGCAAGAAAGCAAAGAATCATGCAGGTGATCGATGCCCGGGAGACTGAAATGGGCCGGCTGCGGGGGGAGATTCAAGAGAAATTGGGACTTGAACGTTTCTCATTGGCAAGTCTCCCAAGAGGCCCTGCTGCCGCTCAGTTGAATAGTACCATAGATGAACTCCGGGA
>JAAYHH010000144.1 GCA_012735435.1 Bacillota bacterium
GGTGCGAATATGAGCTCTCCAGTTAACTCTTCAGGCCAGTCTGTGCTGATCTTTTCCAAGAGCATGACCAGTATATCCCAGGCTGTATCAGGATTGGGAGATAAAGCCCAGATGGTGAAGATCTCATTGCGCCCTGGATGGGGAATGCCATAGATGCCGTCATTGACCCGATATCGGTCGGTGCCGTTGGGAAAGAACCTATCAACTAGTTCCGGCTCTGCTTCCAGGTAGGGAGCTAGATCCAGCAGTCCCCTGTGTTCAGCGAACATGAGGAACTGCTCCTCAGGCAAAGAGAAAATATCCGGTGCATCCCGTGCTCCCAAGAGGACTACAAGTTTTTGCTGGTAGGCGATGGAGGGGGTGACGGAAAAAGCTAAGTACAGCTCCGATTGGCTGTTATTAAACTCATCGATAAAGGGCTCATAAAAATCTGTCTCGTAGATTCCGCCGGGCACCATGATGCTGATCTTGGTCCGTCCTGCTGCGGGGTCGGGGCCTGGCCGCATGGCAAAGGCTACAAGTCCCAGGACCAAGACTATGCCCAGGGCAATGAAGGCCTTTTCCCTCGGTGTCCGCTTCAAAAGGTGGGAATCTCCTTTAGGCTCTGCTTTTTCTTTCTTGACAGCTACTGCTACAGTGGGCCATCCGTGCCTGCCGCATCCGGCCACTTCACGCCAGCAGTCAGCATGGTGGGGAGTCTTGCACCGGGGGCACACAACTACCTCATCATTGGGCTGAAGATTATCATTACAAACGACACACCGCCGGCCTACCAATTCGTGATCAGGAGGTAATACCAATAAGGTTTCCGCTGCTTCCATACAATTGCTGCCTCCCCTAGCAAGCTTCCGTGTACCTGTCCCATATTTCAGCATAACATATTTGCCTGTGGAATTCTATGCAAGTGTGGATTTATCCGGTAGAGAGACCCCTGCTGTGGGAGGAATTTCCATTTTTCTATCGCAAGTCTTAGCTGGAAACCGGGTACTTTGCTGGTAGATGGATGTTGAAACAACTTTGGAGGTGGTTGTATGGCTCTGGCTGTGATGGGGATTTTGCTGAAGAATAGGCGGGAGCAGGCACCGGAGGTTCAGGAGGTGCTGACCAAATATGGGGATCTCATCCTTGCCCGGAGCGGCGTCCACGACCCTGCCCAGGACCGGGGATTGATCTCTTTGACGGTGGAAGGGGCAGATGAGGAACTCGGCGCTTTGGCAAAGGAGCTGGAGGATGTTTCCGGCGTTTCGGTGAGTACAGCTTTCTTTGACAACGCGGACTGAAGGATCAGATTGCCGCAAGCAGGAGTAATTCAGAGGAAAAGGAGCCTCCTGTCTAGAATCTTTAGTTAGCAGCCCGGATTGACAGCCCTAGTGAAGGAGGCAGGAACCATGAATAGCTATGAAAGATACATGGCAGTTGTCCAAGGAGGCTCCAGTGATATACTTCCCCGGGTGCCGATTTTGATGGCTTTTGCCGCAGACTACATAGGATCCAACTACGGTGAATTTGCTGCAGACTATCGGGTATTAGTTGAAGCTAACCTGCGGTGTGTTAAGGATTTTGACTTTGATCAGGTAAGCGCAATTTCCGACCCTTATCGGGAAACCCAGGGATTTGGCGGA
>JAAYHH010000145.1 GCA_012735435.1 Bacillota bacterium
GCTTCGGAGTATCTTTCTAGGAAATCAGAGGGGAAATTCGATACAGCTTTGACCTCATCGATGTACACAGGGGCAGCGTATATCTGTACTGTGGTGCTCCTCATCCTGCCGTATTTTATTTTTCAAAACCACGTTATCAGTCTTGCAGGCACTTTAATTGCTGCTTTGCTGATCATTTTGTGTTTCAGTTTCTATGTCTCAGTGGTTCAGGATCTTGACTTCAAAGAAAGGTTCCTAGAAATGGCGCTCTTGAGTATGGGCGTAGCTTTGATTAGCTTCATTGTCGGCTACTTGCTCCAAAATATTCTCGGGGTTGAGGTGTAGGTTATTCCTGCCTATTATTCGTTAACGTTACAGAATGGGGCCGCGGCAGTTCTTCAGTTGGCGCCGCAGAAAAACTTTGGAGGCAACATCTAATGAAGAAGGGGAACAAGACCAACGCCATTCGCTATTTAGAGAAGCGCAATATTCCCCATGACGTAGTGGAGTACGACATGGAAGATGAAGGGGATCTTTCGGCAAGTCACGTTTCTGAAGTTAGCGGTATACCTGTAAGCATGTTATACAAGACCATTGTCTGTCGGGGAGATAAGACGGGTGTCATACTGGCTTGTGTGCCGGGAGATTCGGAAGTGGATATGAAGAAGCTTGCCAAAGCAAGTGGCAACAAGAAGGTGGAATCGGTTCCTGTCAAGGAGATTCTGCCTTTGACCGGGTATATCAGGGGTGGTGTATCTCCCATTGGCTGCAAGAAGGACTACCCCCTCTATGTAAGCGATACGATTAGAAGTAAGGATAGAATATATATCTCGGCGGGGCGAAAAGGGTGTCAGATAGCCATCGCCCCCGATGATCTGGTGGCAGTGCGGGAAGCAAAGGTGTGCCCAATAACGAAGGAGGCCCGTTAGAGGGGCTTGGTTGAGGGATCAGCACCCCATTTTGAACCGGTCTTGAAGACTGAGGAAAAGGGGCTGGATACCATGAGACCTGCAGCAACCATACTAAACTTTGATCGGGTGTATGAACTTCAGACAAGCTTCAAAGGGAAAAACTATGAATGGATTGATGTCACCGACTTAAGACATACCAACGGTTACTGCGATCTTAAGGCACTGGCGGTCATCCGGGAAAGGCTGAAGAGGAGGAGGGCCCGGCCCATCGCATTTTTTGGGACGGGGAACTATCACTATGTGACCCATGTTTTTCTTTCGGATATAGACATGCCCTTTACTTTGATTCTCTTCGACCACCACACAGATTTGTCGGAGCCGCCCTCACCATCTATTACATCCTGCGGTGCTTGGGTTGCCACATCTCTTCAAAGGCTTCCCCTTTTGCGGCATGTTGTTATCATCGGGGTAAGGCCAGATTTTGCTCAAACGATCCCTTCCCGTTTTCGGTCCAAGGTGTCGGTGTTTCCTGAAGGAGGCCCTGATTGGAAAGAGCCTCGGGTGAAGCGTGCCATTATCACTGCCATCCCCACGCCAAGTGTTTATATCAGCATCGATAAAGATGTCTTACGGGAGCCAGATGCCATCACCGACTGGGACCAAGGCAGCATGAAACTGGAGCAGCTGCTGGACCTGGTTAAGTATATGATGATGCACAAAGATGTAATAGGGATGGATATCGGAGGTGAATATCCGGTGTCCCTCGCCAGGGATTTCGGGCACTGCCTGCTGGCTGCGCAAATCAACGAAAGGGCGAACCGCCGGATCCTGACTGTTGCCCTGCGGGGCAAGGGGCGGGGCGCTTCTCCATCGGTCTCGGCGTAGGGTGCTGGTGCAAGAAGTACCTGCTTATGGCATAATGGTTAGAGGAAGGAATACATAACTATGCCATTACAGCTAAACATGGAGAGATAGTGTATGCGGATTTTTGTGAGAGATAAACGCTTCTACAAGCAGGCCCTTCTTATTGCTCTGCCGGTTGTGGCCCAACAGACCATCAATATGGCTGTAAACCTGATGGATACCGTTATGCTGGGGGCCTTGGGGGAAGTGCCCATTTCCGGTTCATCTTTGGCCAATCAGTTTTTCTTCATATTCAACGTGTTGTGCTTGGGCATGGGCGGCGGTGCTGCCGTAATGACCGGGCAGTACTGGGGAGCAGAGGATAAGAAGTCCATTCACAAGACCATTACCCTGATGCTTCGGATTTGCATAGCAATGGCGCTGATCTTTTCCTGCCTTGCCTTTTTCTTTCCGAGGCAGATTCTTTCTATTTACACAAATGAGCCTGCTGTAATCGAGA
>JAAYHH010000023.1 GCA_012735435.1 Bacillota bacterium
ATGGACAGCCGCTGACCGCTGAAGATGTTGAGTACACTCTAAAACTTGGAAAGAAGTACACCCTCAACTTCTCGCCCTGGTGGAACTACGTTCTTGACGTAAGAGCAGTAGATGACCGCACCGTCGATATTATCCTTGACCCGGAGAAACCCCACCGGACCCTGGTTATGCAGGATCTAGGCAATATCTACATCTTGCCCAAGCATATCTGGGAACCTATCGAAGCCCGTGATGGCACCATACAAGATGACCCCAACCTCGAACCGGTCGGTTCCGGCCCCTATAAGCTGTACAATTACAATCCGCAGCAGATTACCCTCATCCGGGATGATAATTATTGGGGCATTCCGTACTTCGGCACACCTGCCCCCAAGTACGTCGCCCATCCCATCTTCAAGAGCAACGACGCAGGCAACCTGGCATTTGAGCGGGGACAGATCGACCTATCCCAGCAGTTTGTCCCAGAAGTTTGGAAGATGTGGGAGGATAAGGGGCTGCCTGTGGGTACCTGGTTTAAGGACGAACCATACTACATGCCGGCATCTACTCCATCCATTTACCTCAACATCCACCGGCCAGGTTTGGATAACCGCCTTGTCCGCAAGGCCATAGCTTATTCTATTGATTACGCCAAGATCGCTGAAACTGCCATGTCCCGTTATTCCCAGCCGGCTCGCTCCAGCCTGATCATTCCCTACGGCGTACCGGAACAGCGGTACTTCAACGAAGAAAACGTGAAGAAGTACGGTTGGGAGTACAATCCGCAGAAAGCCATCGATATCCTGGAGAATGAACTTGGCTGCACCAAGGGCCCTGACGGCATCTACGTCCTGCCCGACGGCACCAGGCTTGGTCCTTGGAAGGCCGAGTGTCCTTACGGCTGGACTGACTGGATGACCAGTCTGGAAGTGGTTGCTGCCTGTGCCCGGGAAGTCGGTATCGATATTCGGACTGAGTATCCCGATGCACCGGTCTGGACCGAACATCACCAGAGCGGCGACTTTGATATCATCATGTACACCCCCGCGGGAGGTCAAGGCCCGGCTCTACCCTGGTCCCGCTTCCGGGAAGTCATGGATGACCGGGATGTGCCGCCCATCGGCCAAACCGCTTACCGGAACTTCAACCGCTACTCGCATCCTCGGGTACCGGAGCTCCTGGATAGAGCAGCCTATACCACTGACGAAGCAGAACTGAAGGCCATTTATGAGGAATTGGACCGCATCTACATGGAAGACGTGCCCTTGATTGTCCTGGAGTACCGGCCCTGGGAGTTCTACGAGTTCAACGAGACTTATTGGAAGGGCTTCCCAACAGCCGATAATCCTACGGCACCGCCGCAGCATCATCGGGCTGGTGTACAGATCCTCTATGTCATCGAACCTGCTAAATAAGTAGAGATTAAATTAAGGATAGGAGCTGTGAAGGTGTTTAGGGAGGGCGAGTTTTGGCCCGCCCTCCCTAATACCGCATCATCATGATAAAATCCAAATTCGCTCGTTATCTAACGCAGAAATTCATATGGTACCTGGTGGCATTCTTCCTAGCGGTCAGCCTAAACTTTTTCCTCCCCCGCCTCATTCCAGGAAACCCAGTAAAGGTATTGGTAAGCCAAATGGCTACCGGCGGCGTACAGAGCGATGCCCTGGCCCGCATATATGACAACTACATGCGGGAATTTGGACTTGACCAGCCGCTCCATATCCAGTTCTTACGGTATTTTGCCAATCTGTTTCGGGGAGATTTGGGTACCTCCTTCATGCTTTATCCGGGAAAGGTATCCAATCTCATTCGAGAAGCTTTGCCGTGGACTGTGGCCCTTCAAGTGCCAACTATTCTGGTAGGCTGGATTATAGGGAACGTCCTGGGAGCAGCCTGTGCCTACAAGGGCGGGAAGTTTGACGCCATCGCCTTTACATCGGCATTGGCGGTGTCCAATATCCCATATTACTGTCTGGCCATTATCCTCTTGTACGCGCTGGCTGTAAGCAATCCCATTTTCCCTGTAGGCGGGGGCTACAGTTTTGGAAGCTACCCCGAACTCAGCCTCTCCTTCCTGCTGGACGCTCTCCACCACTATACGCTGCCTTTCTTGTCCCTAACTGTAGTGGCTATTGGAGGGCAGGCCATCGGCATGCGGGAGATGGCTCTGTATGAACTGACCACCGACTATGTTCACTATTCCAAGGCCCTCGGTCTATCGGACAAGAAGGTGATCCGGTACGTATTTAGAAATGCGATGCTGCCCCAAATCACAGGTCTAGCTATTTCCTTCGGGACCATGATGGGAGGCGCCTTGGTGACGGAAACTGTTTTTTCATATCCTGGAATCGGGAGTCTGCTGTTTACCGCTATCCGGCAGACAGACTATCCTCTAATCCAAGGCTGTACTTTGATCATTACAGTTGCGGTACTCCTGGCCAATTTCCTGGTGGATATTGCTTACGGCTTCATTGACCCCAGGATCCGGGCCGCACAGCTAGGAGAAAGATAAATGGGAGAAGTATTGGTTCTAGTATTGCGATCCAGAAGATTCATGATAGGAGCAATATTGTTCTTGGCAGTGCTCTGTTTCGGGGTAATTGGGCCCCGGGTAACAGACCGCAATCCCTTCCAAATGGTAGGCGGATTGTTTAATCCGCCCTCGGAAAAGGCCATTCTGGGCACTGACAATTTGGGCAGAGACGTGTTTACACAGCTGATGTACGGTACCGGCACGTCGCTCTTGATTGGCTTCGTAGCAGGTGTTGTGGCCACCGGCATCGGAGTGACGATAGGAGCTGTAGCAGGTTTCAAGGGAGGTCTTGTGGACGAACTGCTGATGGGAATCACCAATGTCCTCATCACGATACCGGCCATCGTCGTCCTGATCCTGCTGTCTATAGCCATTAGGAGCCGTTCGGCCGTGGTAATGGGTGTGATCATCGGTATTACCAGCTGGCCTTGGACAGCTAGAGCTGTAAGGGCCCAGACCTCGAGTCTAAGAACCAGGGAGCATGTAGACCTGGCCAGAATCTCGGGCTATACCACGGCTGAGCTGATTGTCAAGGAGATTCTTCCTTACATGTTCTCCTACATCTTCATGGCCTTCATCCTGCAGTTTTCCGCAGGCATCACCAACGAGGCTACCTTGAGCATGCTGGGTCTAGGACCCTATCAGACAGTCTCACTGGGAGTAATGCTGCACTGGGCCCTGCTGTGGGAGGCTGTACGAACCGGCGCCTGGTGGGCTTTTTTGCCCCCTGTAGTCTTCCTGGCAGTTGCTTCCTTTTCATTAATGTTGATTAATGCCGGTCTTGATGAAGTATTTAACCCGAGGTTGAGGAAAAGCTGATGAAAAATCTACTAGAAGCGCAGAATCTAAAAGCATATTATCGATTGGTGGATGGGATCCAGATCAGAGCAGTGGACGGGGTCACCCTAGAACTCCGTCCCAATGAAGTCTTAGGGATCGCCGGGGAATCCGGATGCGGCAAATCAACCCTTGCAGCTGTCATATCCCTGACCCACAACCCGCCGCTTCACGTAATAGACGGAGAGGTTACAGCAAACGGCTTTGACCTGTTGAGACTGCCTAAGGAACAAGCCCGGCGGGAGATTAAGGGCAAGTATATATCGGTGGTACCCCAGGGAGCCATGAATGCCCTGAATCCTACCCAGCGGGTCAGGAACTTCGCCATTGATATGCTCCAGGAGCATCAGCCGGATATGACCAAACAGGATGCAGTAGATTTGGCCCGGGCGCGGCTGCAAGAGCTTTCACTGCCTGAACGGGTACTGACAAGCTATCCCCACGAACTCAGCGGAGGTATGAAGCAGAGAACAGTCATAGTGCTCTCTACTTTGCTGAACCCGAAAGTGCTGATTGCAGATGAGCCTACTTCAGCCTTGGATGTCAGTTCCCAAAGAGCTGTAATCAGGCTGCTGATGACGCTCCTCGATGAGCAGATCATTACCAGTATCGCGTTTATTACCCATGAACTGCCGCTTCTAAGGCAGGTAGCTGATCGGATCGCGGTCATGTATGCCGGCAAATTGGTAGAGGTCGGCACCATGGAAGAGATCATCTTCCAGCCGCAGCATCCATATACCAAGGCCTTAATGGGCTCAATGCTGGTACCGGAAAGACACGTCCGGGAACAACGGATTGAGGGAATTCCTGGAGTGCCCCCTGACCTAAAGAATCCGCCTGCGGGATGCCGTTTCCATCCCCGCTGCACACAGCGGATCGAGTGGTGCACACAGGAGGAACCTCCACCAAAGACAGTAGGTGACAGAACGACATGGTGTTGGCTAATGCACTGAACAACTCAAAAAAACAGCGACAGCCCCTTTTGCAGGTGGAAAATCTAACGAAGGTCTTCGGCAGCGGCAAGAACGAAGTTATAGCCGTCGACGATGTTTCCTTTGAAATCTACCCGGGAGAGATTATTTCACTCCTTGGGGAAAGCGGCAGCGGCAAGACCACCACTGCCCGTATGATCCTGCGTCTGAGCCAGCCGACCAGAGGCCGCATACTCTTCAAGGGCAAAGATATTCAGGCAATGAAGGGTGTAGACTACTGGCGCCAGGTTCAGGCGATTTTCCAGGATCCCTTCTCCAGCTTCAATAGTTTCTACTCCGTCCACAGTTTTCTCAGCAAGGCCTTTCGGCTGAAGGGAAACCATGTCTCCAAGTCCCAACAGCGGGCGATGATGGAAGAGGCCATGAAAAAGGTAGGACTGAACGCTGAAGAGCTGCTCTTTAAGCGCCCCCACGAATTAAGCGGCGGTCAGCGCCAGCGCCTGATGATCGCCCGGGCCCTGCTTATCAGCCCTGAGCTTTTGATTGCCGATGAACCGACATCGATGATCGATGCCTCTTCCCGGGTAGGGATCCTGAACATGCTTATGGACTTAAGCCGCAACCTAGGCATGTCCATCATGTTCATTACCCATGACATCGGCCTTGCCTATTACACCAGCGACCGCCTGCTGATCATGAATAAGGGCAGAATTGTCGAGCGGGGACCTTCTGTGGAGGTGGTGGAAAACCCCACCGATGAATATACCCGCAGGCTGCTGGCGGATGTGCCGACGTTGAGCAAGAGGTGGGCCCTCTAGAAAAGGGCCCATTTCACTATATGAGGAACATGAAATCCCTTGCCGAAAATAGTAACTTCGAAGGGCGGTCTCCCTACTTGATTCGCTGGATGAGTGCATTGAACGGTATTTCGTTCCTATTCTACTTGCCGCTTATTTGCTTCAAATTCTCCTCGACCGCGTGGGCATTCTACCCTGGGAGGCCTGACCGATGCTTGACTATACAGGCTTAGAGGGACGGCATCCGGTTTGTCAGCTGGAACCGTCTCTCTAGTTTTATTTCACCAGCCCTTATTCCCCCAACGCTCCAAGGGAAGACGCACTCTCTACTACCTCCTCGACAGCCCTAATTGCTCCGCCAGCCCCAGCCCGGCGCTCTAGCAAACTAGAGAATCCCATTCATGCCTGGATCTAATGGGCAAGTTTAGCAGGGATCGACCTTACGGTTTCCAGACCAGACAGCTTCTTCCATCGACCGTTCCTGTATCGGACAAAGCAGATGGCGGCTCCCACAATCCATGAGCAGATTTCACTGACTGCAATCACATCGGAGCCAAGGGAGCTTGCCAAAGTATACGACAAGAGCACTCTTACCGAGAGAGCTATGATGCTGCATGAAGACGCGAACACCACATCTTTAGCTCCCTGCAGAAATCCTAAATATGCATTATGCAGGCCGAATATCGGGTAAAACACTGCACAGGTGCGGAAAAACCGGCCCCCGATGGCAGCCACCTGAGCAGACACACCAAAGATCTTCATCATTGTCTCACCAAGAGACACCACGAAGAACGTAACTGCAATAGACCAGACTGCAGCCAGGATTACTCCTGTTTTCAAACCCTCTTCTGCCCTCTCTGGATTCTTTGCACCGATATTTTGACCCACGAAAATAGATATTGCGGCTGAGATATTGACAAGGGGCAGCATAGTCAAAGCGTCAATCTTATAAGCAGTTGTAATTGCCGTCACCACGTCAACACCGAAGGAATTCATGATGTTTTGTAGGAGCAAATGACCGACAGAGGCAATGGTAGATTGAATGACCCTCGGCACACCAAGTTTCAGGCTGTCAGAAAACAGGGCAATGTCCCTTTGATCTGCCCGCAGCGATATGCGAAACATCGAGTGCCTCCTATAGATGAAGATACCCAGATAGGCACCGGCTGCCATTTGGGCGATCACAGTGGCGACGGCCGCCCCCTTAACACCCAGACCAAACACGTTGATCAGTACCAAGTCCAAAATGATGTTGGCAATACTGGATAGAATAATCCCGTACAGCGGCGTCTTACTGTCTCCTATTGCCCTCAGCATGGAGCCGAACAAATTATAAAGAACCAGAAAAGGAACCCCTAGCAGAGTGATTGCCAAGTACTCACTACCAGCCTGCAGGACCTCTACCGGCGTACTCAGCATAACCAAAATGCTGTCCTTAACAGCCAACCCTACTGCAGAAATTATGCAGGCAGAAATCATGATAAACAAAACAAAAGTATTGGTCAGCTTAGAAACCTTATCGTATTCCCTGGCGCCATAGAAATGGGAAAGCAAAATTGTGTATCCAGAGACTAGCCCACTGATAATGTATATAAACACATAGAAAATCGGTGAGGAGACTCCTACTGCCGCTAACCCCAATTCACCAACATAGTTCCCTACTATCACCGAATCAGTAATGTAGTACAGCTGCTGCAGCAAACCAGACAGGATCAGGGGACCTGTAAAACGGATCAGCGATTTAAACACATTGTCTTTCGTCATGTCGCCGGTCATTGTCTTCCTCCAAATATGTAAGAGAACTGTGTCGATGTGCTGGGAAAACAGCATTGGCATCCAACAAAGAAAAAGCAGCCTGGATTCCTTCCCGCACGGCTGCTCTGGTTCCCAATATCTATATCATGCTTAAAAAAATGGGGTGAGTGATGGGATTCGAACCCACGACCTCCAGGGCCACAACCTGGCGCTCTAACCAACTGAGCTACACCCACCGCGAATAGTTTTACTTGTGGCGCGCCTGGCAGGAATCGAACC
>JAAYHH010000024.1 GCA_012735435.1 Bacillota bacterium
ACTGTTGCCATTAAGCGTGCCCGTCAGGTTGCACTGCTTCCATACACAGCAGAGTAACCACAACTGAATTTAGACGCAGCAAAGGGTTAACTGCTTGGCGGTTAGCCCTTTTTCGCACATTTAGAGAGTCTACATAGTCGGGACGGATTGGGGACAAATTTTTGCCAGGAGGTGTCAGGCATGTCCATGCCGAAATCGGATATCGGCATTGCCCGCAATATCAAGACCATTGAATGGCTGAAGGCAGAGTTAGTTTCCGGGGTAGCCACGTTTTTCCGGGGTCTGGTCAGAAACACGGAAGATATGATGATTGATGGTCTAGCCAATATAGTGATTACCTGCTTCATTCTCGGAAACCGGCTGGGATTTAGTTTTTCCAGATTGGATGTTAAGATCGAGAATAAGATCAAGGCTAACATTGAGCAAGACCATGAAATAGAGCAGTGGTACGGCGATTTTTCTGCTTTGCTGCGGTACCTGCAGGACAATAAGAGGTGAAGAGGATGCGACAACCAAATAGCACCAGATCTCTGACAGAGGGAGCCATGCTGGCGGCAATCACCGTTTTGCTCTCTCTTCTAGGTGCCTATTTCTTGCCTTATCTTTTTTTTATAACGCCAGTACCGCTCATCATCCTCGTTTACCGCCATGGTATGAGACCGGGCATCTTGGTGGCTGTGACTTCGGCTCTGCTGGGAGGCATAGTGCTCAGTGCACTGCCGACAATGGTTTTTTTGCTGATTTTGGGTTTAGTGGGTTTAGCCATGGGGGGAGCCCTGCGGGAAGGTTTTTCGCCCGGCAAAATTATGTTTATCGGCAGTGCCACATCCATCGCAGCCTTAGTGCTGATGATCATTGTAACGTCATTCCTGCTTGATTATAATGTGCTGGAAAGTACGATGGAGCTCATGGAGCGTTCCTTCAAGCAGAGCATGAACATCTATGACAGGCTGGGTGTAGAAAATAATCCGCTGCTGAATGAAGATGTTCTGGGAGAATTAATACGGATGCTGCGGCTGGCTTTTCCAGCGGCGATATTGACCACGGCGGTCATTATGACCTTCGTTAATTATTGGCTGGCCCATCTTATTCTCCGCAGATTGGGTGTGAAGCTGCCCTGGCTGCGGCCGTTTCGCCTCTGGCGGTTTCCCTGGTACCTTGCCTGGGGTTATATCCTGGGACAAGGCCTGCCTCTGCTCACTCGCGGGGCAGCGGATGGCAATATATGGTTTACTGTGGGGCTCAATTTGCAAATCATATTCAACTATGTCTTCCTGCTGCAGGGGCTTTCCATCCTTTGGTATTTCCTAGATAAGGCTAATGTTGCTAAGGTGCTTCGCTGGTTCATTATCTTTTTTATGTTTAACCCTTTGTTTATGACGTTGATTGTCTGGGCCGGTGTCTTGGACACTTGGTTTGACTTCCGGAAAATAGGGCAGGAGGGGCCCGCGTAATTAAGCTGCAAAGGAGTGAGCTTCATGGAGGTTATTTTAAAGCAGGACGTCAAGAACCTGGGGAAGCAAGGCGAAAGGGTAAAGGTAGCAGAGGGCTACGCCCGCAATTTTCTAATTCCCAGAGGGTTGGCAGTAGAGGCCACCAAGGGTAATCTCAAGCATTTACAGCATCAACAGAAGTTGGACCAGGAACGGGCATCCCGGGAAAGGGCAGAAGCCGAAAGAGTGAAAGCCATCCTTGATGACCTGAACCTGGTGATTCAGGCCCGCTCTGGTGAAGGCGGCAGACTGTTTGGTTCAGTTACCAGCGGCGATATAACAGCAGCTGTTAAGGAAGCAGCCGGCATTGAAGTTGACAAACGGAAGGTTGAATTGGAAGAGCCCATCAAGACCGTTGGAAACCACAATGTCAAGGTAAAGCTGCTGCCCGGGGTGGTAGCCAATCTCAAGATTAAGGTGGAAGCATCTGAGTAATGTTGAATCCAGTCCTTCCAGCATTGAAAGGGGAAGCTCCAGTATGAAGAGCATAATCCGAAAACTCCTGACGAGGAGAGAGCACAAATTAGGTATGAAACTTTCCGGTGAAGAGCAGCTGAAGCGGCAAGTTACAGCGGTTTACGGCCTCTTGGCCAATCTGATGGGATCTGACAAACTTGTGATGAAGGCCGGAAAGCTAGATGCTCTGCACCTGATGCGCTCCAATCGTCTGGAGGAGCGGGTACTGGCTTTGAAAAAGATAGTGCTGGAGGATCCAACCCTTACCAATGTACCTAAGCCGGAGGATATTCCCGAGGAGCTTCGGGAGATTGAAGATGTTTTGGCAGACCTCTTGGCTCGCCGTACAGTCCAGGAAGCGCTGGAGAAGAAGATGGCGGAGCGGATGGAGGAACGGCAAGAGGAATATCTCCGAGAACTCCGGATGGAGATACTGAGGGAAGAAACAGGTCCAGATAATCCCTTTACACTGAAGAAATACGCTGAACTGGAGAAACTGGAGCAAAAGAAGCTGTCAACTTCCATTAATGAATACCTTAGACCCAAGGAGTTGACAGCAGTGGTAGGTCAGGAGAAGGCCATCAAAGCTTTATTTGCCAAGATAGCCTCGCCCTATCCTCAACATGTGATCCTTTATGGCCCTCCTGGCGTGGGGAAAACCACCGTCGCCCGGCTGATCCTGGAGGCAGCCAAGGAACTGCCGTATACGCCCTTTGAGTCCGATGCCCAATTTGTAGAGGTAGACGGTACAACCCTGAGATGGGATCCCCGGGATGTGACCAATCCTTTGCTGGGATCGGTTCATGATCCCATCTATCAAGGAGCTAAACGGGACTTGGCTGAGGGGGCAGTCGCTGAGCCGAAACTGGGATTAGTCACTGAGGCCCACGGCGGCATTCTGTTCATTGATGAGATCGGCGAGCTTGATCTGATGCTGCAGAATAAACTGCTCAAGGTGCTGGAGGATAAACGGGTCAAGTTTGACTCTTCTTATTACGACCCCAGCGATCCCAATGTTCCCAAATATATACGAAAGCTGTTTGAAGAAGGTGCTCCCGCGGACTTCATCCTAATCGGCGCTACTACCCGGGATCCGTCGGAGATCAATCCAGCCCTGCGCTCCAGGTGTGCCGAGGTGTTTTTTGAGCCCCTGAGCCACAAAGACATTCAGACCATTGTCATCAGTGCTGCTGAGCGGTTGGGGGCAAAGCTGGAACCTGGGGTAGCTGAGCTGATCAGTGAATATACCGTTGAGGGGCGGAAGGCAACCAGCATTTTAGGGGACTGCTATGGTGTCGCTCTTCAGCGCTGGGGTTCCGATGGCAAGATGCCGGAATCGGTGACCATTACCAGAGCAGATCTGGAAGATGTCATTCAAACCAGCCGGCTGGTTCCCTATGTGACGGTAAAAGCCGATGGCAGTGCAGAAGTTGGTAAGATTCTGGGGCTGGGTGTAAACGGTTTTCTCGGATCTGTCATTGAGATTGAAGCTGTTGCCTTTGCTGCTAAGACCGAGAGAAAAGGAACCTTGAGGTTCAATGAGACGGCAGGTTCCATGGCCAAAGACTCCGTTTTCAATGCAGCCTCGGTGGCGCGTCTGCTCACCGGTAAGGAGATTTCCGACTATGACCTCCATGTCAATGTGGTTGGGGGCGGTAAGATCGACGGTCCATCGGCGGGGTTAGCCGTTGCCCTTGCTTTGATCTCAGCCATTGAGAATATCCCCATGCGTCAAGATGTGGCGGTTACCGGAGAGGTCTCACTCCAAGGCAAAGTTAAGCCCGTTGGCGGCATTCAAGAGAAGATTTACGGAGCCAAGCAGGCCCAGGTGAAGCGGGTGCTGGTACCCCTGGAGAATGAGCGGGAGGTCCCCAAGGGACTCACCGATATCGAGGTCATTCCGGTGAGCTGTGTTCAGGATGCCTTGGCCCTGGTCTCCACATCGAAAGAAGCGCTGGCATCGGTTAACCTTGAGACCAACCCTTCACTTTGGTCACCTAAGCACGGTGCCCACCGCTTGACCAGCTGAGTAAGAGTGTTTTGCAGGAAATTAACGAGATGCAGGAGGGGTCTTTTGGGTGGCATACGGAGATGAGAGATGCTTAACAGGTACTACCGGTGTTTTGGGTGTCATCGGGGATCCAATTGGCCATAGTCTGTCGCCGGCGATGCAAAATGCCGCTTTGGAGGCCCTAGGGTTGGATTATATTTACGTTCCCTTTCATGTCAGCCCTCTGAATGTAAAGGAAGCCATCGCGGGGATGAAGGCCCTTGGGATCAGAGGGCTTAATGTCACCATTCCCCACAAGGTGGCGGTCATTGATTATATAGATGAGATTGAACCGGTGGCAGGCTTAATCGGAGCTGTCAATACCATCAGCAACGAGGGGGGCTATCTTGTAGGGTATAATACTGATGCCTGCGGTTTCCTTAGGTCCCTTAAGGAGGAGGCAAACCGAGAACCCCAGGGTCAAAGGATAACCATCGTTGGAGCAGGTGGTTCCGCGCGGGCCATCGGCTTTCAGCTGGCTGTCTCTGAAGTTGATCACCTGGTCATAGCCAACCGGACCAAGAGCTCTGCCCTGGCCTTGGCCGAGGAAATAGGCGGCAAGACCAGATGCTCCACGGTGGGAATCGGCCTTGACGAACTGGAATCATACCTGCCGGCCACCGATATTCTAATTAATACGACTTCCTTAGGCATGTATCCTCAAGTTGATACTATGCCTCCCGTAGAGTGTGGGAAGCTGCCTGCCTCCGCTCTGGTATGTGATATAGTCTATAATCCCTCTGAAACTCTGCTGTTAAAAAAAGCTGCTGCCTGCGGCTTGCCAACATTACCGGGTCTGGGAATGCTGGTTTACCAAGGGGCAGCAGCATTGGAAATCTGGCTGCAAGTTAATCCTCCCATCGATGTGATGAAGGCTGTTGTCAAGAGAGAGCTGGCAAAACGCAGCACAAGTTGAGACACCAGTCCAAGTTAAGCGATGGGCGGCTCACCTTTGATGCTTCTTATAAGCTCCATGGCGGCAGTCACCTGTGGCTCAGGGCCGCTGATTACAAGGCCTACACTGCCTTCGCTTCCTCCCACGCCGCCGGCAGATACCTGTACTGCCTTGACGCCGCAGAGAATGTCAAGGGCCTCCACTTCGGTTATGACAGTGGCGCCGACGACAGGAACCATACCGCAGGCCATATCCCAGGAGTGACTGAGGGCATGGATGCCCAGCTGCCGGACTGCTTCCTCAACCGATGGAATCAGTTTTTCCCGGGACACCGGGACGATTAGGTGACTTCCCCGGGCGTACAGTGTACCCAGCGCTGTCCCAATGGTTCCGCCATTGGGTGCTCCGACTAAGATGCCCGCAACGCCCGATGGATCCACTGCATTGGCGCCTTTAATAAATACATCTTCACCGGTAAATTCTTGGAGAATGTCTGGCCAAGGGCGGGAGCTTCTCTCGCCGTTTTCGAAGCATATCGGCGACAGGCGGGTTTCACTGGGTGTAGTTGTAAAGCTGCCTTGGGTGACAATGCCTGCTGTATAGCGCATCTTGGTCACAGGTTCCTGTAGGATTTCCTCCGCGACATAGGCATTGGTGATGCCGGTGGCTATGATCAGCTTGCCTTGTCTTCGAGCTGCTTGGACTTCCGGCAAAGCTGCGACTGCTTTGCCAATCAGGCGTTTGCCTTCTGAGACAGTTAAAGAAATGAGAGCTCTTACTTCACCGTTCTTTGTCATTGGTTGATCACTCCTCTGGCTCTGATGGGCAAGCCTTTTTGTATCCCAGGGAACAACAAGAGATTACTCTATTCTCATGAGGAGAACTCATCAGACACTCAAGTCTATGCTACTTGTGCCGGTAATTCCGCATACTTCACGCAACTCTCGGATACGGTTACCAGCTCCAACTCTTGGTGTATTTTAAGGAACCCTAATGATCCATGCTTTCAAGGTACTGTCGGCAGAGGCGGTTAATCTGGCGCTGAGTCTGGATCAAGATCTCGGTGATTTCTTCTTTGCACTGCCGAACCAATTCCTCATCGAACAAGTTGATTTCAACGGTTTTCAAGAGGGCTCCCAGTTGTTGGTTCAATTCTCGCTGTGTATTGACCAAAGCATGCCATTGACTTTCCACAGGTAATAATGCCTCCTACTAAAGTCGGAAGGTGTTTTCCCCCACTAGCTGCTAAATCTGTATTCGACACCAGCATCTGCTGAACCTGCTGTCCCAAACCGCAGGTAATATGGGACAGATAGAGTACATATAGTACTAGAGAACTTCTTGGCTAGAAGCAGCTTGAGACGAAGGGAGAGAAAGGACCCCTTGCTGCCGGCGGGGTCTGTAACGTGACAAGGAAACTACGAATCGGAGTTATTTTTGGCGGACGTTCCAGTGAACATGAAGTTTCGCTCATTTCTGCCTCCTGTGTGCTCGGGGCGATAGATAAGAACAAGTATGACGTTGTACCCATAGGTATAACAAAAAGCGGGCAGTGGCTGTTGGGCGACAATGCCTTGACGCTGCTTACCCAGCACGCCCAAAAGGAACTAGAGGGCCAAGGGGATCCTTTGGGGGATACTCTGTTGGAGAATCAGCAGGTAGTGCCGGTATCCTTAGTCCCCATTCCCGGGAAAGCCAGTCTAGTAGCAGTGAGCCCCCAGGAGAATGCTGTGAAGGCGCAGCAGGTACTTGATGGGCTAGATGTAGTATTCCCGGTGCTCCATGGAACTTACGGAGAAGATGGAGCTATTCAAGGGCTGCTGGAGTTGGCCGATGTACCCTATGTGGGATCGGGTATAACCGGTTCGGCGGTGGCCATGGACAAAGCAATGGCCAAGGCTGTACTGGCTGCCGGAGGTTTCCCTCAATTGCCGTATTTAGTGGTGCTCCGTTCCCAATGGGAACAAAATCCAGAGCTGGTGCGGCAGGAGATAGAGGACCGAATTGGCTATCCTTGCTTTGTCAAACCGGCTAATTTAGGCTCTAGTGTAGGGATTTCCAAGGTTCGGGGGCCCGAGGAGCTGGATGGAGCACTGGCGGAGGCAGCCACCTATGATCGAAAACTGGTGATCGAACAGGATGCCGGCAATGTCCGGGAAGTGGAGTGCAGTGTTTTAGGAAACGAGAATCCAGTTGCGTCTATACCAGGAGAAATTGTGCCCTCAAGGGAATTTTATGACTATATTGCCAAATATCACGACAAGGATTCTCAGTTAATCATTCCGGCTCGGATTTCAGAAAAGACAGCGAAAAGGGTGCAGGAATTAGCTGTCAAGGCCTTTAGGGCCATCGACTGTGCTGGTATGGCTCGGGTTGATTTCTTCGTAGATAAGGACACTGAAGAAGTGTACATTAACGAGCTCAATACGATACCGGGTTTCACTCCTATCAGTATGTACCCTAAGCTGTGGGAAGCTAGCGGACTCTCCTACGGGGAATTGATTGACCGCTTGATCCAGTTAGCTATAGAACGCCATCGGGACAAACAGCGCAATGCGACATCCTTTAAGCCAGAGCAGTGAAATTGCCATCGGCACCCCCACGGAGACCATCGGCCTGAAGCCATGATGACATGCCCTTAACGGGCAGAAAGGACCGATGATAATGCCGTCAGTAATCAGGGCGAAAGTATCAAGGGTGAAGTTTTGGGGGCGTCTTCTGCTGGCAGCGGCATCGCTGGGGATTGTAGGGTGGGCATGGCTGTTTTATAAGAATGTCTGGGATGTTTCTATTCCTGCCTTTGGTTCACCAGAGCCTTATTTGGAGCCCCTGCGCTGGCTCTTGGCAAGGTACTTGCTGGCCGGCGGAGGGCTGCTGCTGGCATGGATATCCGGCTTGGCCATGGTTCGATCAGATGCTGGGGGCCGGGCACATCAGACCGGCCGGCAGCGACAGATGGGATAACTGCGGAGGAGTATCTACTTGAGTCTAGTTCAGCTGGATGGAATCACCAAATACTATGGAGATAAATTGGTCTTTGACCAAATTACAGCAGCCGTTGAGCGGGGAGATAAGATAGGGCTGGTGGGTCCTAATGGGGCCGGCAAGACAACGCTCTTGGAGGTCATTGTCGAAGAAATCCTGCCCGACAGCGGCTTGCTCCGCAAGGCCAATCAATGTCGAATCGGTTATCTGCCCCAGCGGCCGGAAAGAACGTGGGATGTGACCTTAAGGCACTTGCTCATGGCGGAGTTAAGCGAGATCCGTGAAATGGCTGCGGCCCTGCGTCAGTTGGAGAAAGAGATGGCAGCTCCAGCTGTCTACCAGGACCCAAAGCTCTTAGATCAAGTAATGGGCCGCTACGGTCAGCTGCAGGAGGAGTTCCGGCTGGCGGGCGGATATTCATACGAAGTGAAGATGAAACAGGTCATCTACGGCTTGGGATTTGCCGAAGAAGACCTTGACAGGTCGGTGAAGGAGTTCAGCGGCGGTGAGGCGGTGCGGGCAGAGCTAGCCCGGATACTCTTGGCTGAACCGGACCTTCTGCTCCTGGATGAGCCAACCAATCACCTAGATATGCAGGCGACCGAATGGCTGGAAGGCTACCTGCGGGGATTGAAGCAGGCGGTGGTGCTGGTTTCCCATGACCGGTACTTCCTTGACAGCATCTGTACCCGTATATGGGAGCTGGACAACCACCAGCTGTTTCAGTACAAGGGCAATTTCACCCGTTATGTGGAACAGCGGCAGGCGAGGCTTGCCCGTCAGGAAGTTGAGTACCAAGCATTTGTGGAGGAAGCACAGCGCCTGCAGGCATATATTGATCGATACCGGGCCGGTAATCGGGCTAGACAGGCCCAAAGCCGGGAGAAGCGTCTGGCCAAACTAAAGGCCGTTTCTAAGCCGCCCAGGACGGCAGCTGTAAACTTGAAACTATCCTTTGATACAAATACAGTCAAACAGGTGCTTCTTACAGAGGAGCTGGCCGTTGGGTATAACGGGAAACCGCTGGTAGCGGGCTTAAATCTGTCTATCCTGCGGGGAGAACGGTGGGGCATCATCGGACCCAACGGCGTAGGCAAGAGCACTCTGCTGAAGGTGCTGGCAGAAGAGGAATCTCCTTTGGGTGGGTATTTTGCCTGGGGAGACGGCGTTTCCATAGGATATTTTCGCCAAGGCCTAGATGACTTGAAAGAAGACAATACAATTTTGGATGAAGTGCTGGAAGTGCGGAATCTCCCTGTAGGCGAAATGCGGAGCTTCTTGGCCCGATTCTTGTTTACAGGGGATCAGGTTTTCAGTAAGATCGGCAGCCTTAGCGGCGGAGAACGGTGCCGGGTGGCACTTGCCAAACTGATTTTGGAAAGGCCCAATGTCCTGCTTTTGGATGAGCCAACCAATCACTTGGATGCTGTCAGCAGAGAGGCTTTAGAGGGCGCGCTGGCAGATTTTCCAGGTACTCTGCTCCTTGTAACCCATGATCGCTATTTGTTAGACAAGCTGGCGACCCACCTTCTGGTACTGGAGCCGGATGGGCATCAGACCTTCGAAGGAACTTACACCGCCTACCGGGAGCAGAAACGACAAGAGCGGGAGGCCGCTGCAGCTGCTTCCGAGACTGCTGCCCCTGTGCGGAGGAAAAAGGACCCTGTAAGAGATCAAAGCAGGGACCTTAAGAAGGATTTGGCCCAGCTGGAGGAAGCCATCACCCTCGCTGAGCAGGAGCTGGAGCAGTTAGCGAAGGAAATGGCCGACCCAGATGTTTATGTAAATGGCGAGGCCATCAGGGCCGTATCCATGAGACACCGGGAGGTATCCCAGAACCTGGAAGGGCTCTATCAAAGGTGGGAAGAGGTCCTTCTGGAGCTTGAGAGAGCAGGAATCTAGATGACTCTAGGAGAATTACATAATGTTAATGCCATAGCCAGCCAAGGCCTTTGGGATTATTACCCAAAGGCTAATTTGAATGCTGGCAAGTAGTTGCCGGGAGGGATAGGGATGGCAAGCGATAATACCAGGGCTTGGCGGATAGAAAACCCTTGGTGGTTGATTGCCGTGCC
>JAAYHH010000146.1 GCA_012735435.1 Bacillota bacterium
ATGAGATCTTCACCATCTGGGCTTTATCTCCCAATCCTGATACAGCCTGGGATATACTGGTCATGCTCTTGGAAAAGATCAGCACAGACTGGCCTGAAGAGTTAACTGGAGAGCTCATATTCGCACCCTGGCAGGTAGAGCTGCCCGGATCCGGCAAGTGACAAAGGATGTTATGGTGCACCCGGGCGTAAGGGAGCAACACTGGAAAAGAAATCCTGCATGGATGTCAATGAGTTCAGCGGATCCGCACAGAATCCCGAATGAATAAAAAGGGGCATGGCTGTTTGCCTTGGAGAAACAGCCACGCCTCTTTTTTGCGCATCTTTCCCAGCGTTTGTCTATCTTGTCCCAAGAGCACCCGAGCTGGACTTCCATCACTGCCCTCTAGCAGCAGGGGCAGGGCCATCAGGTAGTAGCATCCTGGGGCTACCTCCTTAAGCTTCAGACCCTCGATGATGACAACCCCTGCCCCCAAGAGGGCTTTGTGGACTGCAAAGTCTGAGTCTGACTCGTATCTTTCAATGGAAAGATAGTCAATACCCACAAGCTTAATCCCCTGCTTGATTAGAAACTCTGCCGCTTCCAGGCTAAGTCCGGTATAATCCCGGTGGAAATCCCCCTCCAAGGTCAGTGAAGAATTGTCTGTTCGAAGAATTACCCGTTCAATCCCCTCCCAGTCCTCCTTCTCCAAATGGCAGGGTTCAATTGAAGTACTGCCCGGAACATCAAGAAGGAGGCAGGGGCCACTCAGGGTTTCCAGGGGAATCTCATCGATGGTTGCCCCACCGGCGATGAAATGTCGGGGAGCATCGATATGGGTGCCGGTATGGGCACTTAAGGTCAGTCGAGTGCCCTGTAGGCCGTCTTCTTCATGGGTTGCCGTTCTCCTGAAAACCGGCTGGGAATCTCCCGGCCAAACCGTCATTTGGGGATGAATTGTCCAGGTGACATCAATCCATTTCATCTATGACCCACTCCCTCGCAGGGTTTTGGCTGAGCTCAGTTTAGGAGAAGTGAGCGTCTCGGCTGCTACCGGGCAAAAAGCTGCACAAAGAGTCCCGGTTGGATAGACAAATACCCACCCTTACTTCCTTCCCATCGTATTGGCCAGGTATAGCCAGCGGTGATGCTGAAACCTTGTGTTACCTCACAGCTAACCCCCAGGCTGCACCCAATCTCGGCTTTGTCCAGCTGCTGCCAGGATCCAAGCTGGAGAAACCCAGACCAAGGCTCCTTAAGCCGCCGGGAAAGGCGGAGGACCCCTTGCTTTGTAACTAGCTGCCCGGTAAGTGGGCTTTCTACAGACTTGACTGCTGCCCAAGTCCAAATCTCCCAGGGTTCCAGGCGCAGGGTTCCCTCTGCCCCGACATCCCATGCAAGGACCTTGGTTCCTTCAAGGCTCGCCCCCAGCAGTACTTCCCTTTTCCTCCACGGCCCTTCATCCCCTTCTTGACTAAGGGTTAAGGTGAACCGGTCCAGCCACCGGTTGGTATCTCCTTGGAAGGGCAAATTCTCTTCAGTTCCAGACCAGCACAGCTTCAAGGTGAGATTGGAATCAAGCCTAGTTTCCAGTTCCATACTGCCCTGCCAGCTGGGCTGATTATCACCATCGTCCCTCACCCATTCTCCCATGCCGCTGAGGGACCAGTTTTCCTTTTTAGAGTATCGGGCAGATAGGGAGACTGCCTGGGAGTAGTCGTCGATGCCGGGCTGTAACCTGGTGTCGCTGCCCGAGTCTTTAGCTGCCGCGCTGATACCATAATCAGCCACGCCGTGGGTTCCGCCGATACCGCTAAACCTATACCGATCGGTATGAGCAATGCTGACCTTAAGGTGGTCATTGATGTCACCATCAAGCCCGATGGACCACTCTTGGAAGTCCCTCTGGGTAAACCTATCCCCTCCAATCAAGGATGCCCCTAACCGCCCTCCTATGCGGGGACGAAAGCGCCCACCGCCGTACTTGGCACTAAGCTCAGCCACAGCTTGGATTGGTCTTTCGCCCTCGAGGCTGCGGTTACCTCCATCACCGGCCAAATTCTGGATTAGGAAAATCCGGCCCCGCCACTCTAGATTCTCCACCTTGCCGTCAGCTTCTATTAATCCATAATGGCTTTGCTCTTTCTTAAAGGATTCTGCCGCCTTGCGGCCGTACCCCAGACTCCAGCGGGGCAGCCCTTCTGCCTCATAGGTAACCCTCTGTTCCCAGCCAGTACTAACCTCGGCTTTCGCTCCATGAAGGCTTCCAACCTGGTTTCCGCTGGCGTTTCCTATTCGCCCTGACGACTCTTCTTTCTTGGCTGTGAAGGATGCCCACCAGTTTTCTGATAGGTCCACCTCCATCCCCAAGGCCCACCTGCGGGATTCCTTCTCCGCTAAAGCCAAGGGTCCCATTCCCAGCTGGGCAGTGGGTCCGGAGGAACTCAGCTGATCCCACAGGTTCTGAACCAACCTGGTAAGGGAGCTGCCAACTAAGGAAGCGCCACCGCCTCCTTCCTGACTGGTCACACCCCAAAAGCCAGTGTATTCCCTGCCTTCTCCTCCCCAGCCGCCGCCAACCCTAAGTCCCGGGTAGACTTCTACCGCCCCGATGAGCTGCCAGGCAGAACGGCTGGCTGGAGAAGATTTGTCCCCTGGTGCTTGGCGACCTTGGCTGCCGTCCTGAACCAATGCTTCTAATCCAGCAACCAGCGTACTTTCAAGGGTAGTCTGGAGGCTTCCTTGAAGGATTAGATTGCTGTCAATGAATCGACCCCGGATACCGGCTAGTTTAAGCCCTAATTCATCACCAACTTCTACATAGCTTCCCATAAACTCCAGCTTCGGCTTGGTCAAGGTCATGCTGGCCTCTTTCCAGATGATATTCTCACCTGCTGGACCCGACTGGGTGTAGATTATGAGGATGTACTGCCTATCGCCCCGGGCGTTGTGGGAACTCACGGCCTTGCCCAGGGTTACTGTCCCCCGAGAATAATCGACTCGATAAATCACCGGGGCTTCCTCCTGCCAGACTCCCCGCTGGGAATCCCAGCTCAGTACCCTGACATCAACCGACCCATGGCTGGGAAGGGGTTTGGATAAGGCAAAGGGGCCCGATGTGTTATCTGCCGGAAAAAGTTTAAAATGGGGCCATGCTTCAGGGACACCATAGAAACCCCGGAAAACCACATCACCTCTGCGAAGAGCTCCCTGCACCCCGGCTATGGCCAGTTCATCTATGGGCAGCCTCCCCGGCGGTAGAAAGTGGCGCCAGCTGCCGCCCTCTACGGCCCAGTTCACGCCCTCTGACCGGATCCTCAGCCCATGGGGTGGAAGGTCCCCGAGGGTTATCGTCAGAGGCTCGGCGGTAGACACCAGAGGGTTGCGATGCTGTTTACCCTGCTCTTGATCAGCTCCGAAGGGCGGCCCCGGATAGGCTGCCGCTGAATCCGGCTCCAACCTCAGCTCCAAAGAAGCTTGTTTCGCCAAAGGAATAGATAGATGGGCATCGATTGTGGTACGGGGCGATGCGGCGATAAACCCTCCCGAGGTGACCTCCACCAGCCGAGAGATTCTCCCGGTATCAAGTTTTCTTGCCTCGGTGAAGCCTGCGGCCTGGGCTTGTACCTTGGCACTTCTTGGCAGCACATCAAGACCTGCCAAAACCCAAACTTCTGCCTGAAGGGACTCTCCCTGCCGCAGAGGACCAGCCTCCCACTTCAGCTTAGTCCCTGAACCGCGGGCTCCGTCTTTTTCATCAATCCCAATCCGACCCCTTGCTGCCTTGCCTCCGACGTAGGCAAAGCCTTGGGGAATGAGAACCTCGACAACAGCACCCAGCAGGTCTTTAGTTCCGGAGTTGGTAAGCCGCAAGGTAATCCACAGAAGCTCCCCGACCTCTACGGTTTTTGTCGAAAGCTGTAGGTCAAGATCCAGTGCCCGATTGGGAAGGAGCTTAAGGGAAATCTGCCTCTCTTCGTAACCGTCTAGGTAGAAAAGGTCGCTAACAGCCGGGAGGTATCCCGGCAGACTGGCTTCCAAGTAGTATTCACCGGCTGGCAGGTATTCCAGACGGTAAGTGCCGTCCTCTCCTGTAATACCCACTGCCGCCTGGCGCCGCTCCCGGGTATACAAGACGATCTGGGCACCGGGCAGTGCTTCACCGGTATCGGCCCTCAGAATGCGACCGTGGACTCTGCCCTGTCCGGCATACCGGTGGTAAGCAACTTCAATGATCCCGGCTGCAATGGTCTTTTTGGCAGGTAATAGGACTACTTCGTAGTAATAGACACCGGGCCTGATAAACTCATAAGTCCCTTTGGAATCGGCCACAATCCTTCCATCCCAGGCTATTTCCTGCCACTTGCCGCCCTCTTGGACTGCTGATAGGACCTTTACCACGGTACCATCGGCATCGGTAATCCGCACCTCCACCGCTGAAGGGCCGCTTCCTGGGACCCAATAGCCGATGGTCAATAGAGAGTTGCCGTCGGGAATAAAAGGCGTTGGGTGGACCCAGGAGTGGAGCGGCTCAAGATCGGGACTTAAGGTAAAACAAAGCTCAGTAGTGTACTCCCAGGGCAAAGGGGGATCATCCCAGCTGGGAGATAGCCGATAGTCAATCCGAATCAGTTGGCCGTTCTTCTCAGTAGGCTCCGCCGGGCCGTAAACCGTCTGGGACGTGTAGGCTTCAAGGGGTGTCCAGTTGGGCACACCGCCGTCATTTACCGCCCAAGAGAGGCGGCTCGCGGGGATCTGGACCTCAGGTTGTCCCCTGTTGACCAGATCACCCCTCGCTTCGATAGATAAAGTCCACCGGTCCTGGGGAGATATGATTAGAAGCTGGGTACCGCCGGTAACAACTACCGGCGGCAAGGCCGGGTCAACGTGGCCGAAGGAAATGACAGGGCTTCCGTTATACAGTCCGATCATTCCGCCGGCCTCCCCAGGACTTAGGCTAAGTCCCAAAAGCAAGACCACAACCCAAAGGCCGAAGGTCCATGACTGCTTACCTAGAGGCAACGGCATCCCCCGCCAATACCTCCAATGTCCGCTCTTCAGCCAGCAAAGTCACACCATCGCTTGCGAGGTTAATCCTCATGGTGTAGCGGCCGGGAAGAAGCGGCGGTAAGAACCCTGCCACCTGGCAGCTGCCTCCCGGCTGGACCTTGCTGGACTCAAGTTGTACAGAAGCATGGGTATTGCCGGCAGCATCAAGGACTACCAATTCTCCAAAAGCCTGCCAGGCTTCGGTTCCACTGTTATGCACAACTGCACTAAAGACCGCGGCTTGATAGGCAGTTACCTGCTCCGGCTGCCAGCTCACCAGATCTCCTTGGATAGTGGCCAGCTGATAGGGCTCTACAACCCTAAAGGCCCACTGGTCTGCCCTGATGGGCTGCCCATCAACTGCAAGATGGGCACTTACTTGGTATGCACCTGCAGGCAGTCTCTCGGGCTGCCACCAAAGGGGCACCCGGCGGCTGCATCCCGGCAGAACCGTCACCGGCTGGACCGGCAGCCGGGTGACTACACCACCGTCTTCTCCAGTAACCTCTATGTAGCCGTAAAAGGCGGCATGGACTTTGCCCCGGTTTGTGACTATAGGGAATAATCCCACTGCCTCACCGGGCCCTGCCTGCTGGATATCCAAGCCGGCAACAGTAAGGTCAGCCGGCGGACTGTTGGCAAGCTGCAGCAGGGTGATCACCGCCAGCCTGGATATGGCAGTTGGTCCCTGGGACTCACCCAGTGATGTCACCTCGAAGAAAATGACTGGATAGAATCCGCCCTCTATCCCTGATAGATCTCCTACAGTGGCGATGACTACATCCTCCTCGCCGGGCCCAAGCCTCAGACTGTCCTTATCCAGTTTGAGGCAGCTTGCTCCCCAATGCCTTTCTGCCGGTGAATCGAGGTAGATGGGAGATCCGTCCCAGCGGTGCTCACCCCTGCCCACATAGACAGATACCTCAAGGGGCACTTCGCCGCCATTCAGCACCCGAATAGGCGGCAGCTGATCCCCTGGAGCAACTGTCGCCGAAAGCCGGGCAGGACTCACAACAACTCCCCTGCCCAGTTGTTCTCCAAAGGCGCTGCCGGTCAAAAGTAAAGCTGTAAGTAAACTCCCCAAGAGCACCGATGCAAGCTTCCACCTGCCCATCAGTATCACTCCTTTCACAGCGCCTGTGATCTACAGCAAGCGATCAAGCTTCCCCTTCTCCCTAATAGTTGAGACCAGCGGTGTATAGCAAGACAATCCTGTAGTCCCGTCCCTCTGCCAAGGGTTTGTCACCGTAATCCGGCAGCAGCCGGAGGTAAAACTGTACATCTTTACCGTTGTTACCCGTTGGCGGCTGGGAAGAGACAATAAAGCTGGGTGTTGAGGAAAGATCCTGCCACGGCCCATCTGGGCTTGTTGACCACTGGAGGGGATTGGTAAGGGATGCTCCGTCTGCAACATAGACACCTGTACCTAAATCGAACTCTCTCATTCGTCCGTCGGGCATGTTGGTACTGACTTCTATTCCCCAAGGACTGTTGGCCTTTACTGTTACCACCAAACCTGGAGAAACGATCTCTTGACCAGGGACAGCGTTTCTAGTCAAGTCTACATACACATCAGGCCAGGCAACCACCGCGATACTCTCAGCAATATTCACTGCCACTGTAGTCACATTGGTTTCTTGGGTACCGGCCTGTGCCTCTCCTAACCCCAGTGCCAAGAGAATCATGAGTACCACAGCCCATTTGATTCTCATCTGCACCTGCATATTCTCACCTCCTTTCCCCGTCTGCTCCTTAGTCGTGTGTCGTCCTTCTACCTTAGAACAATGTGCCCGCCAATTGTGGTTTAGCAAGTGTTTTGCATATCTGTACTCCACTTGCCTTTTGGTTAATTTTTATTTTACTAGCGCCCACAAAGACCTTTTGTCGATTTGTGTCGATTAGCCCCCAGCAGTTCCGCCGACAGGTTAACCTTCCCAAGGTACAAAAAAACCCCCACCCTTTTCCGGATGGGGGCATTCTCTATCTACACCTGCACCTGGCAGCACGCTATCGGGACTTCACGTATTTCTCTACCTTGCTCTCCTACTTCACTGCCGCCGCGGCTTCCGCCAGCAATGCATCGACTTTATCGGTTTTCTCCCACGGAAGATCTAAGTCCTCCCGTCCGAAATGGCCGTAAGCAGCAACTTGCCGGTAAAGCGGCCGGCAAAGGTCCATGTCCCGAATGATGGCTGCAGGACGCAGGTCAAAGACTTTCTCGACCCAAGAGGCAATGGCATCATCGGGATAAACACCGGTCCCAAAGGTATCTACCATTAAGGAAACAGGCCGGGCAACACCGATAGCATAGGCCAGCTGTACTTCGCAGCGGCGGGCAAGCTTGGCTGCCACAATATTCTTGGCAACATAGCGGGCTGCATAAGTTGCCGAACGATCGACTTTGGTGGGGTCCTTTCCAGACAAAGCTCCTCCGCCGTGGCGGCCCATACCGCCGTAGGTATCCACGATGAGCTTCCGGCCGGTGACACCGGAATCCCCTGCAGGACCGCCGATCACAAAGCGGCCGGTGGGATTGATAAAATACCTGGTCTGATCATCCAGCAGTTCAGCAGGGATAATAGGAAGGATGATCTCCCTGAGGATATCATCATGGAGCTGCTCTTGGGTAATCTCTGGATGGTGCTGAGCGGAGACTACCACTGTATCTACCCGCAAGGGGCGGTCGCCTTCATATTCCACCGTTACTTGGGTCTTGCCGTCAGGCCGCAGGTATGGAATAATCTCTGTCTTCCGGGCATCGGCCAGGCGTTTGGCCAGCTTGTGGGCAAGGGAAATGGGCAAAGGCATCAGTTCCGGCGTTTCATCGGTGGCATAGCCGAACATCAGTCCCTGATCGCCGGCACCCAGCATCGACTCATCATCATTAGCCCCCTGCCGGGCTTCCCAAGCATGATTGACCCCCAGGGCAATATCAGGGCTCTGCTCATTGATGGCCGTCAGGACCGCGCAGGTATCACCATCAAAACCAAACTTGGCCCTTGTGTACCCAATTTCCCGCACTGTGTCCCGGACAATCTTGGGAATGTCCACATAACAATGGGTACTGATTTCTCCCATCACCAACACTAAACCAGTGGTCACCGCGGTCTCACAGGCCACCCGGGCGTCCCGGTCTTTCTCTAATATGGCATCGAGTATCGCATCGGAAATCTGATCGCAGATCTTATCTGGGTGTCCCTCAGTTACCGATTCGGAAGTAAATAGGTAACGCTTACTCGACATGCCAGCACCTCCTTCGCCAATAAAAAAACTCTTCCCATTCCAGGGGGAAGAGGCACCGACAAAGCAGTCCTACTCATCTCCCAGAATGGTTCCCATCCTGCAGGAATTGGCACCTCGCTGCATGTTCTACAGCCGGTTGCCGGGCTTCATTGGGCCAGTCCCTCCGCCTCTCTTGATGAGCAGCAGAATATCAGCTTGTATACGCAATACCGATATCGTAGATTATCGTATCATTCCCTATAATGAAAGTCAATGACAACCAAGGCTCTTTAAGCCAATCTTACAGTGCCCACAGGGAAAAGCCCGGCGGTCCAACTGTCGTTGACTGCCGGGCCTCCGCATCACTTGCCTAGAATCCGCCCCGGCGCAGTGCCGGAGCGGACATTACTACAGCCTTATCTTAGGAAGAGAGGCGCAAATACCAAGGCGACGATGGTCATCAGCTTGATCAGGATGTTCAAGGAAGGACCAGATGTATCCTTGAAGGGGTCGCCAACGGTATCGCCCACAACCGCTGCCTTGTGGGCCTCGCTGCCCTTGCCACCGTGGGCTCCGCCTTCGATGTACTTCTTGGCATTATCCCAGGCACCACCGGAGTTAGCCATCTGGATAGCCATACAGACACCTACCACCAGCGCACCGGCCAGCAAGCCGCCCAATGCCTTGGCGC
>JAAYHH010000147.1 GCA_012735435.1 Bacillota bacterium
CTGACATAGGCAACCTTTTCTTCTGCGATGGCAAAGGGGAGCATAGCCTTGGTATCGATGTAGGAGGGCAAGGTCAGCCAGATAAAGAACCCTCCCTGGGGCCGGGTCCAGTGGACGCCTTTTGGCATATAGGCAGCCAGGGCCCGGAGCATGATATCACGGCGCCGCCTGTACAAAATCCGCAGGGAATCAATATGGGCCTGGAGCTTACCGCTCCTAAGGCTTTCCAGTACAACCTTCATGCCTAGGGAACTGGAACATAGGTCAGTACCCTGTTTAGCCACAGCTATCTGCCGGATCAGTGCCTTATTGCCAGCCATCCAGCCGACCCGCACTCCTGGTGACAAGATCTTGGAAAAGGAACCCAAGTAAATGACCCGCCCCTCATCATCTAAGCTCTTTATGTGGGGCACCGGCTCCCGCCCAAAGGAAATCTCGCCGTAAGGATTATCCTCAACAATGAGGAAGTCGTATTCTCTAGCCAGCTCCAAGAGTCCCTGCCTCCGCTCTAGGGAAAGGGTTACCCCCGTGGGATTCTGGAAGTTAGGCACAGTGTAGATAAACTTGGGACGCTTGCCCCTGCTGGCCAGTTCTTTCAGCCGGTTGGCCATTACATCCAACCGCAGGCCGTGCTCATCTATGGGAATGCCGACCTTCTTGCCTTGGTAGTTGCCTATGGCATTTAATCCCCCGACATAGCTGGGCTGCTCCACCAGCACATAGTCCCCTGGATCCAAGAGCACCTTGCAGACCAGATCCAAGGCCTGCTGAGAACCGTTGGTGATTATGATATTCTCGGCACTGCAGGGCGCGCCCTCAGCCGTAAGCTGCACAGCCAGTTCTCTGCGCAGCGCATCAAGTCCCTCGGTAGGACCGTACTGCAGCCCCGAGTAATCTTCCCGGAAAAGCCCCTGGAAAACTTCTTGGAACAGGTCAATGGGAAAAGACTCCGGAGCAGGAAACCCGCCGGCAAAGGAAATTATTCCAGGCTCCTCCGTAAGCTTAAAGGCATCACGGATATCCGAGCCCCGCATATCTTTCACTCTTTCGGCATAGTAGCGTTCCATCTGCAGCATATTATACAACTCCTTTTCAGTTCTTCCGCAAAGAACAATTGGACCTAATTGTCACAACAAAAAACCCGTCTCCATTCAGAGACGGGATTCCCGCGGTACCACTCTTCTTGCCGGCACAAAGCCGGCCACCTTACCCCCTGGCAAGGCCTTCGCCCATGAAACCTGCCGGTCTTTAGGCTCCATGAGCTCAGCTTCATAAACCAAGGTGCCCAGATAACGGCGGGCTGCCGGTCTGTTTTCAGCTCAAAAGCTTTGACAGACGGCTCCGGGGGGGCTCGATTTTCCGGTTCAGAACCTTTCCACCACCGGCTCCTCTCTATAGAACCTGGGCAAAATCTTCGTCCCCGTCATTGCCAGTATAAATTTATCCAAATAAACAAAACCTCCGTCCTGCACATGGGACGGAGGTCCGTGTTACCACCCATCTTCGCCAATGCCTCACGGCACTGGCCTCATGATGCTGATGCCAGCATCCTTGGTAACGGAGTTGCTTCTCCGGTAACCCTTACCGATCCCTGCGGACCGCTCGGGCACAGCTCCAGGGCGGCTTTCAGCTGCTTCGGATACCGCTTTCCACCAGCCGCGGCTCTCTCTGATCCGGGGACAGCTTACTTCTTCCCTTCATCGCCTTTCTGATTCTCATTTTAGTTAGGCTTATTATACTCAAGGCACCCGGACCTGTCAAGCGAAAAATTCACGCTGCCTACAAAATGTTATTTTTAGAAATAGCGAGAGGGGTTTCCTTATTATTGTCGAATAATGTCCAACACAGACTATTTTAATATTGGCTTGTTTGTTACATGATGGCAAAGGAGGTGGTGCTTCAGGCTAAGATACCACTGTTGTGTATTGCTCAAAAATTACGTGTAAAGGAGGCAAATAGATGCTGAAGAAGAATTGGCTGAGTCGGATGCTGGTCGTCACTGCCTTAGTAGTGCTGTCTTTTGGGTCCACCATGGCCCTGGCAGCGGAGACCATCAAGATCGGTGCCGTTTATCCCCTCACCGGCGCAGTGGCAACTACCGGTGCTGACTGCCGCACTGGTGTTGAACTAGCGATAGATATCATCAACGGTGAGTACGATCTTGACTTCCCCTTTGCCAGGACCGCGGGGCTGCCCAATCTCGGCGGTGCTAAGATCGAGGTTGTTTTCGGTGATACCCGTGGAGACCCCACCCAGGGTATGGCAGAGACTGAGCGCCTCATCACCGAGGAAGGCGTCGTTGCCGTCATCGGCGGATACCAGAGTGGTGTTGTAAAGACCGCCAGCATGGCATCGGAAAGGCTCCAGGTCCCTTATGTCCTGTCTGACGCCACATCCCCTGCCCTGACCGAGCGGGGCTTCGAGTGGTTCTTCCGGGTTATTCCCCATGACGGCATTCAGGCCAAGAACGCCCTGGAGATGGTGAAGGATATTGAAGCCAAAGAGGGCGTAAAGCTTTCCCGGATTGCCATCCTGTGGGAGAACACCGAATGGGGCGCTAATGTTGCCAAGGCCATGAGGGACTGGATGGATGAGTACGGCTTCACCATGGTGGCAGATGTGCCCTATGCTTACCGGGCAACTGACGTAACCAGTGAAGTTCTGAAACTCAAGGCGGCTAATCCCGACGTGGTCATCCACGCCTCCTACGTATCAGATGC
>JAAYHH010000148.1 GCA_012735435.1 Bacillota bacterium
AGCGGTTACCATAAACCGTTCTGACAAAGGGGGGAAGTCTGATGGAAAAAGGTAAGACCTACATGGCCAAACCCGCTGATGTCCAGCGAAACTGGTATGTGGTCGATGCTGAGGACAAGGTATTGGGCCGTCTGGCGGCGGAGATAGCTGCTGTCCTTAGAGGTAAGAACAAGCCCGAGTTCACACCTCACATTGACACCGGTGATTTTGTCATCGTCGTCAATGCCGAGAAGGTGAAGCTTACCGGACGAAAGCGGGACCAGAAGCTGTATCGCTGGCATACCGGTTACCCTGGCGGTCTCCGCTCCCGAACAGCTGCTGAGATGCTGGCAAAGAAGCCGGAAGAGGTGATCCGCCGGGCTGTTTGGGGTATGATGCCCAAGAACGCCCTCAGCCGGAATCAGATGAAGAAACTGAAGGTATATGCGGGTCCTGACCATCCCCACATGGCCCAGCAGCCGCAGCCTTTGGAGAGTCCGGCGACGGTTAAGTAGAGATTACAGCGAATTCGAATTGCGATATCCCTATAGATCGACACATAGGTTGGAGAAAGGAGGGATAGGTAGGTGGCTACCGCAGACTTAAATCAGTACTATGGTACAGGACGGAGAAAGTGTTCTGTTGCCAGGGTTTATCTGAGACCAGGAACCGGCAACATTGAGATAAATAAACGGAGCATTGATGACTACTTCGGCCGTGAAGTACTAAAGACTATCTGCCTCCAGCCCCTGAGACTGACCGGAACCGAGGGGAAATTTGATATCAAGGTGAACGTCAAGGGAGGCGGCATGTCTGGACAGGCAGGTGCCATTCGCCATGGCATTGCCAGAGCACTTTTGGAGTATGATCAGGAATTGCGTACTCCGCTGAAGCGGGCAGGGTTCTTGACCCGGGATCCCAGAATGAAGGAGCGGCGCAAATACGGCTTGAAGAAGGCCCGTAAGGCTCCGCAGTTCTCCAAGCGTTAACGGCAGTTTTTGCATAGATGGGCGGTCTTTTCCGAAAAGGCGGAGGACCGCCTTTTTGCTACTTATTTTCGGGGTTTTTCCAGATCTCTGGAAGCCTTTGATGGAGCTTTCGGCTCAGTGGAAATTACTTAAGAAGGGGGCAATCCCAGTGCGAGAAAGGGATGGCGCTGGCGGCGGCTTTGGCTCGGTCAATGCGCCCTACGACATTGCTGTTATCGGCGGTGGACCCGGCGGGTATGTAGCAGCGGTTTATGCAGCTAGACAGGGTGCCAGGGTAGTGTTGGTGGAGAAGGATACCCCCGGCGGGACTTGCCTCAATCGGGGATGCATTCCCACCAAAGCTCTGATCCGCACAACTGAAGTTTACAAGACGATGCAAGAGGCCGCCCGTTACGGCTGCCGGGCGGAGAAGGTGGAAGTAGATTTCAAGAGGGCAATGGCCAGGAAAGACCGGGTGGTAAAGGGTCTGGTCAAGGGAGTAGAGACTTTGCTGGCTAAACACGAAGTGACCGTTCTTCACGGCCTAGGCCGCTTGGTAGATAAGGAGACGGTTGCTGTCAAGACCGGCGATGGAGAGATGCTGCTTAAAGCACGGCACATTATTCTGGCAACCGGCTCAGAGCCGGCGGCTCTCCCTATTCCCGGTGCTGCCAGTGAAGCGGTAATCGACAGCACCCAGGCCTTGGAACTAGATGAGCTGCCGGAGACCATGGTGATCATCGGCGGCGGCGTCATCGGCATGGAATTTGCCTTTATCTTTGCCAGGCTGGGCGTAAAGGTTACGGTGATCGAGTATATGGACCAGATCCTGCCGCCTGTCGATGAGGACTTGGCCCAAGAGGTATTTCGCAGTGCCCGGATGGCAGGGATCCAAATCTACACCCAGGCCCGGGTAACTGCCATTACCGAAGGTCCAGGGGGTCAGGCGGCGGTGGTTTTCGAAGATGCCGTAACTGGTGAGGCTTTCCCCGAGATTACAGCTGAGAAGGTGCTGATGGCGGTGGGCAGGCGGCCCCATCTGGAGGGCCTTGGAGCTGTGGAAATAGGTGTTGAGCTGGATGCCGACGGCAGGGGCATAAAGGTCAATGAACGGATGCAGACCAATATCGAGAACATCTATGCCATTGGTGATGTAACCGCAAAGATAATGCTGGCCCATACTGCTTCCCATCAGGGTTTGGTTGCTGTAGACAACATCCTGGGACGGGACACTTTGATGGATTACAGCGCTGTGCCCAATGCCATTTTTACCGATCCAGAGATAGCATCGGTTGGTGTGACGGAGAAAGAAGCAGAGGCGGGCGGCCTCAATATACGGGTAGGCAGGTTCCTCTTTGCTGCCAATGGAAAAGCCTTGACCATGGGAGCCAGCCGGGGGTTTGTCAAATTAATTACCGAAGCTGATACCGGAGTGATTATCGGCGGCAGTATAGTGGGTCCAGGGGCCACGGACTTAATTGGGGAAATTACTTTGGCAGTGCAGCATCGGCTGACCGCCGAGCAGGTGGCAAGGACTATTCACGCACACCCAACTTTGCCGGAGGCAATTTTCGAAGCTGCCTGGGCAGCGGAAAGCGGGGCCCTTCACCTTGCAGAATAATTGGCGAGAGGCGAGCATTGTCATTTCCCCATCCTTCGATCCGTGGTACAACCTAGCGGTGGAGGAGGTACTGCTGCGGGAAAGCCGGCGGGCAGAGTCGGGTACTGTCCTCTACCTTTGGCAGAACGAAAACACAGTAGTCATCGGCCGCAACCAAAACGCTTGGAAAGAATGCCGCTGGGAGCTCTTACATGCAGAAGGCGGCAAACTCGCCCGCCGCTTATCCGGCGGAGGTGCCGTCTACCACGATAAAGGCAACTTGAACTTTACCTTTATCACATCCCGGAAGGGCTATGACCTAGAGAAGCAGCTTAAGGTGATCCTCCAGGCTGTGGGGAGCCTCGGCATCCCCGCTGAATTCTCAGGCCGGAATGATATCCTGGCGGCAGGCCGCAAGTTTTCCGGCAACGCCTTCTACAAAGACACCAATCGGGCTTACCATCACGGTACCATCTTGGTGTCGGTGGATTTTGCCAAACTCAACCGGTACCTG
>JAAYHH010000149.1 GCA_012735435.1 Bacillota bacterium
CACCCTATCCGTCGGCACCGCCCTACCGTCGAAAGTCGGCACCAGGACGAGCTTTCCAGGCACATCAACTGTCAGGGTTACATCGGTGATTTCCCCGGCTTTCACGTCCACTTCAGCCAACTGGCTCTTATTGCCCTGGTACACCGCCTGCACTCCGTAGAATCCTGCCGGAATCACGGCAGTTAGGACATCACCCCTCGGCGCCAGTGACAGCTCCCGTCGGTCGTTCCTCGCCGATGCCTCCGCTTGGGCCGTTACATCCCGGGTGCCGGCCCTAACTTTGACCCGCAATGTGCCCAAGAGGTCATCAAGCTTGACTGTGACTGCGGTTGTTTCGCCCTGGTTCAGCTTGATACTTGTAACGGTTTTTTCAACTGTCACAATGCCAAGGTACGTGACCTTCAAGTCCACCTCTCCGGGTTCTCCAGAATAGCGAAAGACTTGACTCCCTGTGCCAAAAGAAGCGGCTCTAGCCCCATCTCGGATAAGCTCAAGCCGGCAATCCCCAGTAACATCGCTATCCCGGTAAGTCACTTTAACCTGTAGGTTAGCCGGCTTGATCTCTGGCTCTTCCACAACTTCCTTCATGATGGAGCTTAGTGCTTCACTCAGGCTTCTTCTGTCCTTTGCGCTGTAATAGGTGCCGATGCAGCTCACCTTGGCTTCCTCGGCCCGTGTCATGGCAAATCCAACCACATACGGCTTGTAGATTATCCCCTGGGCCTGTAAGGTGGCGGAGACCACACAAGGGCTGCCGCCGCAGCTTTCCTCGCCGTCGGTAATCAATACAATGATATTGCGGCTGTCTTTGCTGGGAAAATCCCGGGCAGCCTGCTCCAAGGAGTAGGCAATGGGCGTCTTGCCTCTCGGTTTCAGAGAACGGACGACCTGGATGATTTTCTCCCTAACCTCAGACACCGGCCCAAAATTCTGCATCAAGACACTATCATCGCATTGGGTATTTCTTGCTCCATAGACCCGAAGACCGACTTCCAAGCCTGGCCGGTCCTCAAGATTGCTTATTAAGTCGATCATAACCTCCTTGGCCACATCCATACGGGACTTGTTTCTTTCCGCCTCTTCGTTCATGCTGAAGGATGAATCAAAGATGAACTCTATGTAGGTTTTTTCTGCATCGGCCTTTGCTGTACCACCCATCCCCAACAGCAGTGTGACTATGGCGATCACCAGTAACAGCCCTAAGGTTCTCTTGCCGAAAAATATGCATCTAATCATTTCGGCTCCATCCTTTCTGGCTTTCTCCCTTACCCGCCAATAACAATGCAGCTCTCCTTCTTCACCTCCAATCGGCCACACTGAGCCATTGGAGACGGGCGCAGCCGCCTCAACGCTGGATAGTCTGCCAGATTTTCGCCTCTCCTAGTTTCAAGCATACTCCTAAGCGGGTAAGAAGTAAATGATTAACTGATTTTTTTGTATATGGCGAAAAGCCAGTTCTTCGCCGTGGTTATATATGTTACGGAAAGCGGAAACTACTAGAGAGAATGGACTTTCATCTCATCAATTGGCAGGAGGAGTTAATATGGACAAGATCTTAGCTGCACCCGGCAAATACGTACAGGGTCCGGGCACACTGGATCGGTTGGGGGAGTATGTGGGAAAACTCGGTGATAAGCCTTTGGTAATCGTAGACA
>JAAYHH010000025.1 GCA_012735435.1 Bacillota bacterium
ACAGGGGAGTTTCTCACCGAGACTGCAACCGACCGTCCTGCGGCTTCCCGTAACCTCCCTCTGCCGGGAATGAACCCTTATTTGATTGCCGATATTGCTGAGCAGGTAAGCCCCGCCGTAGTCTTTATTTCGGTGGAATGGCCGCCGGTTCAGCAGTACAGCCACCCCTTCATCAATGATCCCTTCTTCCGCTTCTTCTTCGGAGACATGTTCCCGTTTCCGATGCAGCCGGGCGAGACTACTCCCCGGTCAGCTGGAACTGGGTTTATCATTGACGAAAAGGGATATATCCTAACCAATCAGCATGTGGTAGGGGATGTTGGGGAGAACCAGAAAATCACGGTAAGAATCACCACCCCTGATTATTCTGGAGAGGTTGAGGCCAAGCTTCTCGGGGCTGATTACAAGCTGGACCTGGCGGTACTGCAGATTGAAAAGCCCAAGGAGCTGGAGAACCTGCCGGTTGTAAAGCTGGGCGATTCTGACAAAAGCCGTCCCGGCGAGTGGGTAATCGCCATCGGCAACCCCTACGGCGAACAGCTGGAGCATACTGTGACCATAGGAGTTTTGAGCGCCAAGGGCCGTCAGATCACTATCCCAGATACAGAAAGACGCCAGTACAAGGTCTACGAGAATCTAATGCAAACCGATGCTGCCATTAATCCAGGCAACAGCGGCGGACCGCTGATTAACATCGAGGGAGAAGTTATCGGAATCAACACCGCTGTCAATGCTGCAGCTCAAGGCATCGGTTTTGCCATACCCATCAATACAGCAAAAGAAGTTATCCAGGAACTCATTGAAACTGGAAAAGTCACCAGAGAAACAACACCCCATCCTTGGCTGGGTGTTTACTACAACGAAATCACTGAAGAAATTGCACGGTATTTCAACCTGCAGGACACAAATGGCATAATCATCGTCGAAGTAATCCCCGACAGTCCAGCAGCTAAGGCTGGTCTTAAAACCTATGACGTTATCCGCAAGGTAGGGGAAAAGGCCATCACCGGTACAGAGGATTTTCAAAAGGCTATCCAAGAGCTCGAGCCAGGAGAGAAAGTGATGTTTGTCGTTATGAGAGGCGGCAGGCGCATGTTGATACCGGTGGAGATCGGCAACAGACCAGAGGGATACTAAATAATTAAAAGCAGCAACTCTTAAAAGACAAAAAAGAAGAGGTGTTCCGCCCGGCATGTCGGACGGGAACGCCTCTTTTTCTTACGGGGTTTTCACTATCTCAGCTTCGATATAATCCAGGAGCCCGCCGATAGGCGCTTGGGGTTTGCGGACCCGTACAATCACCTTCTCTACCTCGTATGAATCGAGGATTTGTTCAGCGATGGTAAGGGCCAGTCCCTCCAGCAGGTTAAACTCTTGTTCCTCCACGATGTCTTTAACGATGGTGTAGACATCAACATAGTTGATGCCTAACTCCACATCATCCGCCCTTGCCGCAGCTTCAAAGTCGCCGTGCATTTCCACATCGACTTCTACCCGCTGCCCTACTTCCTTTTCGGCCGCAAAAACACCATGGTAGCCATAGAAAGCCATGTTCTTAAAAAGTAGTTTACCCACTGCTAGATAACCTCCCGGCTCCGTTGCGATCTGGAGTGTTTTTTAGTTTCCCCGCTGCAGCAAACGTTAATCAACTTTATCTGGATATGTAGCTAATTTTGCCATAACCTTGTATTTACTTATACAACGACATTACCTTATCCTGCTTAAGAGAGCAAGAGCCAAGGGAGTAAAAGCATATAGTTTTAACTCCCTTGGCTCCCGTGTCAAACATCGGCCTAGTTTACTGCAGGTTTTGGCTGCTTCCCATCAAAGGCACTTTCTGAACGTCTGGTGCTGCCCTGCTCTTCCGTTCGCACAGCAGCTACACCCTCGGGCTGTTCTGGATGCTCCTGTACAGCCGCGGCATCCTGTTCCTGGTCAATCGCGTGGGGACGATATTCATCTCCCATAATAGCCCGGAAATGTTCTCTGTCTAGAGTCTCATGCTCCAGCAGTGCATCCACTACATCATTGACCTTATTCCAATGCTGAGATAGGATTTCCTTGGCCCGCTCATACGCGTCTTCCACAAAGCGCCGAACCTCCCGGTCGATCGCGGCTGCCACTTCCTCACTGTAGTTACGCTCCCGGGATATGTCTCGGCCCAGGAAGATCATCTCTTCATGCTGCCGGCCAAAGGTGAGGGGACCCAGCTCCTCACTCATACCCCATTCGGTAACCATTTGCCTTGCCCGTTTGGTTGCCCTTTCAAGGTCGTTATGAGCCCCTGTGCTGACCTCGTCAAAAGCCAGCTCCTCGGCAGCTCTGCCGCCCAGGAGATGGACGAGCTCATCCATCAGCTCTGACCTGGTAACGACATAGCGGTCCTCGGTGGGCAAAGTCATGGTGTAGCCGCCGGCTAGACCTCTGCCGATAATGCTGACCTTGTGCACAGGATCGGAGTAGGTCAAGTAGTTAGCTACAACGGCGTGACCTGCTTCATGATATGCAAATACCTTCTTGTCCCGTTCGGTAAGCACCCGATTCCGGCGCTCCGGTCCCATGATTATTCGGTCAATTGCTTCTTCGCAATCCTTCATGAATATCTTGCGCCGGTTGGCCCTGGCAGCTAGAATTGCCGCTTCATTCATCAAGTTCTCCAGATCTGCTCCACTGAAACCCGGTGTCCGTCTAGCAAGGACCTTTAGATCCACATCATCAGCCAGCGGCTTATTCCGGCTGTGAACTTTTAGAATCGCCTCTCTGCCGACAACATCCGGCCGGTCCACCACGATCTTGCGATCAAAACGACCGGGGCGCAGCAAAGCCGGATCCAAAACATCGGGCCGGTTGGTAGCTGCCATAATGATGATGCCTGAATTGGGCTCAAAGCCGTCCATTTCAACCAGCAGCTGGTTGAGGGTTTGCTCCCGCTCATCGTGGCCGCCGCCCAATCCGGCGCCCCGGTGGCGTCCTACCGCATCCAGCTCGTCGATAAACACTATACAAGGAGCGTTTTTCTTAGCGGTATCAAACAAATCCCTCACCCGGGAAGCTCCAACACCGACGAACATCTCAACAAAGTCAGAACCGCTGATGCTGAAGAAAGGCACACCTGCTTCCCCTGCCACAGCCCTAGCTAACAAAGTTTTTCCAGTGCCGGGAGGTCCAACCAGCAGCACGCCTTTGGGTACCTCTGCACCTACATCCTGGAATTTCTTGGGGTGCTTGAGGAACTCCACAATCTCTGCCAGTTCTTGTTTAGCCTCATCAAGTCCGGCAACATCACTGAACCGCACTTTGATTTTATCCTCTGTGTGCAGCCTGGCTCGGCTCTTCCCGAAGGACATGGCCCGATTGTTGCCGCCCTGCATCTGATTGAGGATAAACAACCATATGCCCACAAAGACTACCAATGTGATGACATTAGGCAGGAGCGCCAGCCACCACGGGGTCGATGGAGTAGGTGCTGCCCGCAGTTCCACACCATGTTCCATCATCAAATCGGCTATATCAGGCATTTTGCCCATGGGCACGATGGTAGAAAACTTGGTTCCATCCCGCAAAACACCTTGGACTGTTTGGTCGCCTATCATTTGAGCGGATTTTACTTGTCCATTCTCTACCTGGTTAATGAAGTCCCCATACCCCAGTTCAAGGCTGGTGTCTACGCCAGGGTACAGGCTGCTTACAATCGATACTGCGATGATGGCAATCAGCAGGTAGAGGCTGATACCCCGCAAGAATCTGTTCAAAATTCGTCCTCCCCTCGAAGTAGCATAAAGAAATGGGGCCTGCA
>JAAYHH010000150.1 GCA_012735435.1 Bacillota bacterium
ATCTGTGACGACTGAGTGCGCCCAACATAAAGGAGGGGTGCTGTTTGAAGGCAACCGGTATAGTTCGAAGAATTGATGATTTAGGCCGAGTCGTAATCCCTAAGGAGATTCGCCGTACTCTGCGGATCCGAGAAGGGGATCCGCTGGAGATTTTTGTCGATAGAGATGGGGAAGTCATTCTAAAAAAATACTCTCCAATCGGGGAGTTAGGTGACTTTGCACAGGAGTACGCTGATTCACTGTTCGAGGCAACAGGACGGATTTCGATAATCTGTGATCGCGATGCTGTCGTGGCAGTGGCCGGTGCCCCTAAGAAGCAATGGATGGATCGAAGTATACCTGGTCACATTGAAGGGATCATGGAGAACCGCAAGCCCGTGATCTTGCCTCCTCCCGATGGTTCGGAGGGCATAGGCGAGATCGAGGATGAACAGTGGGCATTTCCTAACCAGGTACTGGCGCCAATCGTGTCCGAAGGTGATCCCATCGGTGTGGTAATGATTTGCTCCACCGAACCCACAGACAAGATGACTGAATTAGAACTGAAGTTGGCAGAAACGGCGGCGGGTTTCTTGGCGAAGCAGATGGAATAACAAGATCCATTAGGGAATCTATTGTGGCGGGGTGGAGTGCAAGCACCCCCTCTTAAGACTCAGGTCAATCAGGGTCAAGCCTGTGAATTACCCCAGGCTTGGCCTTTCCTTATTTAGTGCCCACTGCAGATAATAAGCAGCATAGCGGCGCCCTTCTTGTAGTAAATATGAGGGTAACAAGGAGGGTATATTGGTGGGCAAGCAATCTTTTACCAGGGGTGCTATAATTCTCGCTGGTGCCAGCATCATCAGCCGCATGTTGGGAGCTTGGTACATCATGGCCCTTCCCCGTATCATTCGGGATGAAGGTATGGGCCTTCTGCAGATGGTGCGGCCCTTTTACAATCTGGCGGTAATTTTGTCCATAGCTGGGCTCCCGGTCGCTCTGTCCAAGCTGGTAGCGGAACAAGCCGCCCTAGGTAATATCCGAGGTGCTGTACGGACATTCAGACTGACTCTGGTGCTGCTGGCAGTATCGGGGGCGGTTTTTACCGGAATCTTAGGTACCACTGCTAAATGGTTTGTAGATAACATAGCTCGGGATCCCCTGGCATACCCAGCTTTGCTTGCAGTAGTTCCTTCCGTTTTTATCTTGGCGGTGGTGTCGGCCTTTCGGGGTTTCTTTCAAGGCATGCAGTACATGACGCCTACCGCTGTCTCTCAGGTAGTGGAACAGATTTGCCGTGTCGGGGCCATGGTTGTCCTTGGTGCCATACTGATGCCCCGGGGCGTAGAATACGGCGCCGCAGGGGCTTCCTTTGGGTCCACAATAGGCGCTGCTGCCGGACTAACGGTGATGGTATCCTATTACATCCGGTGGAGAAGGGGAAGGATTCTGTCCCCTGGAGAGGCGCCATCGGGGTCGGTTCTGTCCTTTGCGGCTATTATCCGGCGGCTGCTGGCTGTATCCTTGCCCATAGTGATGGGCTCCATCCTTTGGCCGATGATGCAGATGATCGATACCGGGTTAGTCCCGGTGCGGATGCAGGCTGCTGGCTACAGCAAAGATGTAATCCGAGAAGCCATAGGGTATTTCGGTATGGCTCTGTCTTTAATGCATTTTCCCAATGTAATTACCCACGCGCTGTCGGTTACATTGGTTCCGGCTATTGCCGAAGCCAGTGCCCTAAATTCCTATCATCAGGTTCAGCGGCGGATCCATGAGGCATTGCGGATTACTGTCATGTTTGGCTTGCCTGCCTCCATCGGCCTCTTCATATTGGCAGACAAGGCTGCCTTTTTACTGTTCGGTTATGCAGAGGCCGGTGAACCGCTGAGAATCCTGGCGTTAGGGACCTTGTCCTTAGGGTTGTTCCAGGTCTGTTCCGGGATCCTTCAGGGGTTAGGCTTGGTATTGGTTCCGGTTCGGAACTTAGTTACAGGAGCTGTAGTCAAATTCGCGGTGAACTACTGGTTGACAGCCCTGCCGGGAGTCGGAATTAAGGGAGCGGCCTGGGGTACTGTCTTGGGCTTTGGCACGGCCAGCCTAATGAACCTGGCCGCTGTTTATCACCGGGTCCGGGTAAAGCATGATTGGCGGGAGATCCTGCTTAAACCTGGGCTGGCGTGCCTAATAATGGCCCTTGGTGTTGTAGTCGTTTATGATGGGTTCTACAGCCTTCTTAGCCTGATTGTGGAGAGAAGTGATTGGGCCTGGGTGCAAACCCATCCTGTAGTCTTTTGCAACGGCCTGGCTACCATTGGAGCCGTCGTCACCGGTATAGGCATCTACGGTCTCGGGCTGTTGGGAACCGGCGCCCTCTACCGGCGGGATGTCGAGCTGATTCCTAAAATCGGAACAAAGCTCAGCCGCTGGCTGGGCCGTTACGGCTGGGTGAGGTAGAATCAGCTACAGCCGCTTCTTGGCAGCATTCCACAACTCATCCATTTCCTCTAGGTTCATATCGGCAAGCTCCCGCCCCTGCTTGGCGGCGCTTTTCTCGATGTAGTTGAATCTAGCTATGAACTTTTCGGTGGCCTCCCGCAGCGCCATTTCCGGATCGACATCGAGATATCGGGCTACATTCACCAAAGCAAACAGAAGGTCGCCCAGCTCCGCATGGACAGCTGCTTGATCCTCCTTTTTCCATGCCTCTTGCAGCTCCTGCAGCTCCTCCAGGACCTTGTCCATGGCTCCGGCTACATCTTCCCATTCAAAGCCGACCTTGGCAGCCTTGGCTTGGATTTTTTCAGCCCTGGTTAATGCCGGCAGTCCTTTAGGGACGCCATCAAGGATAGATTTATATTCTGCCCCCAGGAGCTCCCGTTCCCGCTCCTTGATTTTCTCCCAGTTAAAGCTGACTTCTGCTGCATTCTCAACGTGGACATTTCCAAAAACGTGGGGATGGCGGCGAATCAGTTTTTCCGTCACTGCGGCAACCACATCATTGATGTCAAAACGCCGGCTTTCGGCGGCGATTTCAGCATGGAAAACCACCTGCAGCAGCACATCACCTAGTTCTTCTTTGACATGTTCCCAGTCGGCATTATCGATGGCCTCCAAGACTTCATAAGTCTCTTCAACAAGATAGCGCCTGAGACTTTCGTGGGTTTGGACCTGATCCCAGGGGCAGCCTTCCGGAGCCCGGAGTCTCTGCATAACCTCGACCAAGGGGTCTAAGGGATAGGCACATTTGGTGGATTCCGGACCTGGTGCTGTCTGAGTTTCCTCTTGTTGTGCCGGAACATATACAGATGTCAGGTGATCTATCCAGGGCAGGGTGTCCAGTTGGTAAAGGGGAATAGTCACCATCCTCTCCTCCCCTGGGATTCCGGCAGCTCTAATTACTGTAATTGGATATTCATCGTCAAACTGCTCCATCAGCTTTAGCTTGACATCTGAGGCAATAAGGCGGTTATACACCTGTGTGAGCAAGAGAGGCCTTCCGGCAAAGGAGCCTTCCAGCTCAAAGGCATCTCCGACAACCAAGCCCATTGTGGGATCAATGCCCAAGGAAGAATAGACGGCATCCAAGCAGCTCATGCTGGGGACTACCCTTATACTCTTGCCGGTGTTTTTCGCCCACTCTAGAAGCTGAGTTACAGTGGTTTCTGCAACTGCCGGGTGTCCCGGCACTGCATAAGTCACGGTGCCTCCTTCGTTCACCTTAGCCGTGAGAATCCCGACAATTTCCTCGTAAACTTGGTCGAAGGACTGGGCAGTTTCGTAGATTGAGTCAAAGGTGGTATAGTCGGCAGGAGAGAGGCTCAGCTCTTCGATCAGCCAAGGTATTACAGGGTGTACCTTTGTTCGGAAGTAGATGTGGTTTGCCTCCCGCAGAGCGTCAAGAGCTCCAATGGAAATTTGAGCTGGTGAGCCTGGACCAAGACCGACAATGGTAATATCTGACATGATGGTTCTGTCTCCTTTGATATCTCCTTGATATCTCCGTGAAAAGGCAGAAAGCCCTATGACATTCGGTAGCTTTACCGGCGGTGAAGTGAATTACACCGCCGGGCCTGAGGTTCCATAAGAAAAGGCTTAGCCACCCACTGATAGCACCAGGGAGCTAAGCCGGTTTGTCAGTAAATGCAAATGACTGACTACTTTGCCACAGCTTCTTTAAGATTTTTCCCTGCCTTAAAGGCTGGAACCACAGTGGCCGGGATGTCAATGGGAGCGCCGGTAGCGGGATTTACGCCTCTACGGGCAGCCCTCTCCCGTACCTCGAAGGTACCGAACCCAACGAGTGTAACCTTCTCGCCGGCTGCTAGTGCCTCCGCGATGGTGTCGAGAACTGCTTCGACGGCTTCACCGGCTGCTTTCTTGGACAGGCCAGATTTCTCCGCTACAGCCGTGATCAACTCGCTCTTGTTCACGCTTTACCCTCCTTGATAAATTAGGTGGACAATCGCTTTTTGTATTCGCTGTAAAGGAAGCTGTTCCTGCTTCATAAGCAGATTTTGCCACTAAA
>JAAYHH010000151.1 GCA_012735435.1 Bacillota bacterium
AAGGGGATGATGGCTGATGATCAAGTCGACGCCTGCCTCGGCGGCATGTTCAGCGGCAGCCTCTGTTACTGTCAGGCAGGTCATTACCGTCCGGCAGGGCGATGATGCCGAACCGACCTGCAGCCCGACATTGTCCCATTCCTCTGCCAATGACTGGGGAAATAGTTCATCAATGTATGCAATGATATCCGCCACCGACAGCACTACTGCATCATCTCCTTCAAATTGGGCCAATTTACCTCGCCAGGTCTGAAGAAACATTCTATATTTATTGTCAAGTTCCTTCCCCACAAAGCAAATACCGGCCCTGACTGGACCGGTATTCCGAAAACCTTTGTTTACAGCTGTTTATTGACCTATCTACAACTTGAAATCGAACTCGATATGAAAATGGCCGCTCCCCGAATAAGGCTGTTGGGATTTCAGCGCCTCGAGCCGGACCATCCATCTGGTGTCTCTACTGTCCTTATCAACATAAACATTTCTGATGGCCGCCTTATATCCGCTTTTTAGTGCCACCAGCTGATGCTCTCCCGGCCCCAGCTCCACTTTCTGGGGAAGCTCTCCCACATAAGTTCCGTCTACGTACAGCTTAACTCCCCAAAGGTTAGACTGCACATCCATGGTTATTGTCTGCCGCCTGGCAGGTTCAATCCTGAGAACACACAGATCCATGTCCCAGTCTTCGCCGGATAAGACTAACCGGCGCCGCAGCCTGGAGAGCAGTCTGTCCACCCCATTTTCCCTCAACAGTTCAGGGTAGTCGATCGGTTTATTGCGGGTTGCGACAATCAACAGGGTCTCTTCTCCAATGGGAGGTGCCGCGATGATGTCATACTTATCCGGCACACGATAGACCCTGTTCTTTCTCGCATAGTTGTCGGGCTGGTGGGAATTTGGGAACAGCTTTGTTACCTTTCCCGCTGCATTGATATCAAATATGGTTACATAGGCATTCTCACTGACTTCAAAGTACAGCTGAACACTTTCACCAACCCGGTAGCTGGGATCACTGGTACCCTTATCAGTCCAGAGGCGTACCTGCAAGTCACTCTTGGGATCAGGGTTGATGATCAAAGATTTCGTCCCCGACTCTGCGCCTACACCCACCGCCGACAGCATGACCATTATCAAAACAAGCGCTAAGCTACCCCAACGTCTCACCTTCACACCCATCACCTCCTGGCCTACTGGCTAAACTTACCTCCATTATATCCTATTTCCTCTGCCGAGTGACGTGTTCTGGCCCGGGCTGCCGTGCTACTTTTGCCCCGCTACCAAGGGACCACCTTTAGGCCGATAGCCCTGCCGCCAGAAGTCTGCTGACCAAATCATTGCTTCTCCCAAGCCGCCGAGGGACGCGGGACTTTGCTTCAAGCTCTGTAAATAACTGCCGGAGCTGCCGATGCAGGCAGCTCCGACAATTTTACGTATCTATTCTCCTATTTCACCGGCTCAAGGCTTTGCTTCGCCAGCTGTATTGGGGTTATTGAGCTGGCACAGAAAGGCTTCAGCCTCACAGTAAAGGTGAAGTCATGGGGCTGCAGCTCATACTGGGGCAATGTCGGCGGACCGCAGCTGCCGCTTCCCAAGCCGTGATGCCGGTAGTCAATATTCAAATAGATTTCATCCCGCCAAATAAGCTCATCGGTGTGGCGGGCCTTCTCCAAGTCCTCTGTGGAGAACCTATGGGCACTGAAGTTCAGCGGCCTGTCACCCGCCGCAAACAGGCCCACTCCCCGAAGATCAGTTAATGCTACCCAGAAGACATCGGTCCGATTGCCGTGTTCCTGGGGATAAACATAGGGTACATACAGCTCATCGACAGAACAGGCGTAAATCCCAAACTTGTTGGCCAGTTTGCTGTCAACATAGCTTTCTCCGGGTCCCCGCCCATACCAGCTCACTTGATTAAGATCGATGGGCAAAATCATCTGCAGGCCGATACGGGGCAGAACCGGCAGCTGTCCCTGGGGTCTTCCCTGTACCTCGAGCATCACATTGCCGTCACCGTATATGGTATAAATGTAGGTACAGTCAAAACCGTGATCCAACACTGGAGGAGCAATACGGGTCCGCAACTTAACCTGCACGTGTTTCTTAGCAGCCTCAACAACCACTTCATCCACCCGGTGCTGCAGCTGATTGAGGCGGGCCCGTTTCCACTCCTTAACATACACAACGTCGTTATCAGTTGGAGCCCTCCAGAAGTTCAGCCTGGGACCCCTGGTGATAATGGGCCTGCCGTGATGGAGCCAGGAGGTAATCAGCCCATAGACTTTATCAAAGCTGAGCTGGAAGGTTTCGCCTTTAATTTCCAAACATGTATTAGACTGGGAAAGGCTTAAGTCCGGCATGGCATCCATCAAGATCACCGGCCCAGACGAAACATCTACAGGCAGCTTGAACTGGGCCCAGGCTACTTCATGGCCTGCCGGCGCCCAGCTGCAATCTGAGGCCAAGGTGAAGCGCAGAGTCAGCCAGTAATCGGTGGCCGGGAGTCCAGCCAGCTCAGCATACGGTATGGTCACTGTACCTGTCTCGCCCGGAGCCAGCTTCGGTACCGGCAGCTGACCGGTCTCGAGAACCTTTCCGTCTGCCGTAATGCTCCAGCTTAGGTTCAAATGGTCCAATGTGAGAAAGTCATAGCGGTTGGTAATGCGGACCTTCTTCTCATCCAAGTTCTCGACTTCCACCAACACCGGCTCCAGTACCTTCTTGTACTCGAGTAAGCCCGGCGAAGGCCGACGATCTGGAAAGATGAGGCCATTAATAAGGAAATTTGCATCATTAGGCTCATCTCCAAAGTCGCCTCCGTAAGCAAACCGCTCAGTACCTTGGGGAGTCCACTGCCGCAATCCCTGGTCCACCCAATCCCAGACGAAACCGCCCTGCAGACGGGGGTACTTGTAGAAGGCCTCCCAATATTCCTTAAAGCCCCCAGGTCCGTTGCCCATGGCATGGGCGTACTCGCAAAGGATCACCGGTTTGGTATAGGATTCTTCCTGCCCCAACTCGATAACCTTATCTACAGGGGTATACATGGGACCGACGATATCAGCTACCTCCTGGGTGCGGTCCCCTTCATAATGTATAGGCCTGGTAGGATCGGCCTTCCGGGTCCATTCCGCCATGGCCCGATGATTGCGGCCAAACCCAGATTCATTGCCCAAAGACCAAATGATCACCGATGGATGGTTCTTATCCCGTTCCACCATTCTCTCCATTCGGTCAAGGTATGCCTTTTCCCACTCCGGATCATCGCTCAGCCTATTGATATCCCCCACTGTGCCAAATCCGTGGGTTTCCAAATCAGTTTCATCCAGCACATAAATGCCATAGTAATCGCAGAGGTCATACCAGCGGGGATCATTGGCGTAGTGGGACGTCCTAACTGCATTAATATTGTGCCGCTTCATCAGGAGAATGTCTTCAATCATAGAGTCCACAGAAACAGCTCTGCCTAGGTCAGGATGCATCTCATGGCGGTTTACCCCTTTGATCATAATCGGCACGCCGTTAACCAACAGGTTGCCGTCCTTAATCTCAACTTGACGAAATCCTACGGAACACTGCTGTACTGACAGCACCTTGCCGGAATCATCTTTTAGGGTCACCAGCAGTTTGTACAGATTCGGAGTTTCTGCCGTCCACTTGAGGGGATTGGCAACCGGAATCCGAAACTCGAGGCTAACATCACCGCCCGCGTAAACCTCTACAGACTGACTCTCAGTTGGAACCACCAGCCGGCCGGCACAATCTACCAGAGAAAGACTGAGCTCATGATCCTTTACAGAAGTGTCCCGGCAGTTCTTGATCACAAGGGCTGCATCTAAGACCGCGTCCCTATATTCCCCATCCAGCTCGGTGCGGACCCTAAGATCATAGACATGGACTGCAGGAGGTGAATAGATATATACATCCCGGAAGATGCCGCTCAGCCACCACATATCCTGGTCTTCAAGGTAGCTGCCATCAGACCACTGCATGACCTGCACTGCAACCAAATTTTCTCCCGGCTGAACATAGTCGGTAATATCAAACTCCGCCGGCAGACGGCTTCCTTTGCTGAATCCTATGAACTCACCATTCACCCACACGTAAAAGGCAGAATCCACTCCTTCGAAGCGGAGAATCACAGGTCGGTTCTGCCAATCTATCGGCACGTGGAAAATCCGGCGATAGCAGCCTGTTGGGTTTTCACTGGGCACCTTGGGAGGATCCACCGGAAAAGGATAGATAACATTGGTATAATGGGGCCTGCCGTAGCCAGCCATCTGCCAGTTGGAGGGAACGGTGCTGCTGTCCCAATCTGATGCATCATAATCGGGATTTTGGAATCCAGAAGGCACTAGACTAGGGCTTGCCACATAGCAAAACTGCCACTGGCCGTTCAACAGGCGAAACCACGGAGAATTACCCCGCTCACCAGTCAAGGCGCTGGCTTCATCCGGATAAGGAAGCAGCAATGCATGGGCTGGTAAGCGATTGCGATGCAAGACCTGCGGATTTTCCCAATCAAACACTGGTCTCATCCTTTCTAGAGGTGATGAAATAGCAATTTCGCAGTTGTCAGCTACATCGGTGCTGCATCTTACTTTTTCCACTTATGACTCTTCTTGACAATAATTGGGATTCCTTCTTGCTGCTCCAACTGCCTGAAAACACCCCTAACTCCGCCGATGCAACCTTGGCTAGGAAATCTCTGTCCCATGAACATCTTGAGCGTATATGACTGATAGCTGTTCCATAGGACCTAGTGACAGATATCGATTGGCGTGTTACCAAGTACAGCAACAAGTCTGGATATGTAAACTCCCTACAAAACCACACCTCAATAAAGAAAACGGGGAGTGGTTCAGGGCTTAGCTTCCCTTGAACCGCTCCCCATTTATCATTGCGATTTACAGCTACTTAATTTCGAAGGTAGCATGGGCAGTTACGCTGATCTGCTTGGTCTTTGTTGAAGTATCGTGGATTCCCATACTTGATACCTCGGTAGAGTGGGGCTGGGTGATTTGAAATACCCCCTGCCGCAGGGTTCTCAACTTGCCCAGGGACATATCGGAACCTTTGAGCATCTCCAAAGCTCTTTCCCTGGCATTCTGGGTAGCCTCACCTACCATATCCTTTTTCAGCTCATCCAAGTTAGAGTAGAAGTACTCCAGCTGACTGCGGTAAACATTAAGTTCTGTATCCAGCTGTGGAATCACATCAAGG
>JAAYHH010000152.1 GCA_012735435.1 Bacillota bacterium
AGCTCTCCGGAGGACAGAGAAGGCGGGCAGATATCGCCAGGGCTCTTCTTAATACGCCCAAGATCTTGTTTCTAGATGAACCTACTACAGGACTTGATCCCCAAACCCGGCAGCGGGTCTGGGAGACCATCCGGCAAATCCAAGAGGATACCGGGATGACAGTTTTTCTTACTACACATTACATGGAGGAAGCGGCTAAAGCAGATTATGTCGTGGTGATTGATCACGGCAAGATAGCCGCCAAGGGAACGCCCTCTGAATTAAAGGAGCAGTACAGCTCTGATTATCTAGTCATCCATGGATCGGATAGGGCTGCACTTGAAAAGATTGTAACAGAGATGGGCTGTGTTTATGAGGCATATGCCGATACCTTAACCATCGAGCTTGAGTCCACCTTAGATGCCCTTCCCATATTGGACCAGGTGAGGGACAGCATTGGGGGATTTGAGGTCATCAAGGGCACCATGGATGATGTCTTTATAAGAATTACCGGAAGGGAGTTGAGGGAATGAGGGCCTTGGTGAAGCGCAACTTACTGCTGTTTTTCCGGGACAGGGCTGCAGTCTTCTTTTCCCTTCTGGGCGTCTTTGTCATCATCGGCCTGTATCTTTTGTTCCTGGGAGATGTAATGAAAAGCGATTTTAGGAGAATAGAAGGTGCCGGCCCTTTGGTGGACAATTGGATCATGGCCGGGGTCATCGCCGTAACTCCCATCACCACCGTGATGGGCGCACTGGGGAATATGATTGATGATCAGCGGTTTAAAATCAGCAAAGACTTCCTGTCATCTCCGGTTAAGAGAAGTACCTTGGCAAGCGGGTATATCGCCAGCAGTTTTATCATTGGCGTTGTCATGACTTTGTTTACTATAGTCCTGGCAGAGGTGTACATAGTGGTTAACGGCGGAGCTCCAATGAATTCCAGTGCGCTGGGGAAGGTACTGGCCGTTGTGATTCTGAACTGCCTTTCAGCTACCTTCATGCTGTTTTTCGTGGTTTCACTTTTCAAAAGCCCCAGTGCATACTCAACTGCCAGTACATTAATCGGCACTCTAATCGGGTTCCTGACCGGGATCTATATACCCGTGGGCTCCCTGCCGGCACCGATTCAGACACTTATTAAGATATTTCCCCCCTCCCATGCTGCTATGCTGATCCGGAGAATCATGATGGAATCAGCAGAGGCAGCGGCCTTTGCCGGAGCCCCAGCATCGGAATTACTTCGGTTTCGTCTCATCATGGGAGTTTCCTTTGACCTGGGAGGCAGGGTTATCAGCTGGTGGGAAAGCACACTGTACCTCTTGTGTGTAGGTGTGGTATTTTTCGTGCTCTCCGTATGGAAGATCTCGAGGAAGCAAACCTCGATATAAGTAGGGTGCAGCTGGAATAATCTAGCGGAGATAGGATTGGAGTTGCTCATCAATAGATGGCAGTCGAGTCTGATAGATTAATATAGAAACGATTGAAAAAACACTCGCCCAGGGTTTATTCCCATGGGCGAGTGTTTCGCTTTTGAATCTAGC
>JAAYHH010000003.1 GCA_012735435.1 Bacillota bacterium
CGGTCATCCCCCTCTAGTTCTGTCTACCACTTGCCCTTATTTATAGGATACATTACCAATGTTTCAAATTAGAAAACAAAGTGGCGAGGTCCCGAAATCCGAGAATACCTCACCACCATAACTTGTACCTTCTCGGTGGGCCAAGTCTAGTTCATCTCTTGATCATTGAGAAGCTAGAATATGAGCTAACCGATGAAATTCCAAGTCCATTGATTTTTCCTGTTGGAAAACCTCTTCCAGCGGAGTCGCTTTGATCTCATTGTTAATGATTCCCACCATGTAGCCGCTGCGGCCCTCCATCAGCATCTCTACAGCCCGGGCCCCCAGCCTGGAGGCTAGGATTCTGTCATTGGCAGTTGGATTGCCGCCCCTCTGGATGTGGCCCAATACTGTAACCCGGGTTTCAAAACCTGTCTTTTCCATCACGTAATTGGCTACATGAAACGCGCTGCTCTCATTCAGGCTTCGACCCGCCTTAAGGTTTCCGCCCACTCCCTCCGCCACCAAGACAATGCTGTGGGCTTTGCCCAATTCGTACCCGCTTACCAAGCGCTCACACACATCGTCCAGGCTAAAATCCACCTCTGGGATCAGAATGGTCTCTGCTCCCCCCGCTAATCCGGCATACAGTGCAATGTGCCCGCTGTGGCGACCCATAACCTCAACAACATAGATCCTCTCGTGGGATGTGGCTGTATCCCGGATCTTGTTGATCACCTCAATGACGGTGTTAACGGTGGTATCAAATCCGATGGAAAAGTCGGTGCAGGGTATATCATTATCGATGGTAGCAGGAATACCGATGACGCTGATACCATCCCCCTGCAGGCGCAGCGCGCCTCGGAAAGAACCGTCTCCTCCGATGACCACCAAACCTTCAACCCCAGCCCGGCGCAGATTCTCTACAGCCTTAGCCTGGCCCTCAGGGGTTGTAAATTCCTGCGAGCGGGCACTCTTTAAGATGGTACCGCCCCGGTGAATAATATCAGCTACAGAACGGGGATTCAGCTCAATAAACTCATCATGGATAAGACCGTGAAAACCCCGCATTACTCCCAGAACATTCAACTGGTGATACCCCGCCGTTCGGACAACTGCCCGAATGGCAGCATTCATGCCTGGGGCATCCCCTCCCGAAGTCAGAACAGCAATTGTTTTCATCCTACTGGCACGCCGATAGCCGATATCGGCAATCTCGGCGAAGCCATACTCCCCCTTCCACATACCCTCTATTTACTTTCTGATACAGCTGCTGCCCTTTCCCGCCACTTGCCAAGCCGGCGGAATCTAGCTAATCTTTGCTCCACCAGCTCATCGGCGGGAATCTCCAGGAGCAGCTGCAGATTATCCTGCAAAGCTTTCTTCAAATTGGCTGCTGCCTCTTCATGGTTCTTGTGGGCTCCACCCAGCGGTTCCGGAACGATGGCGTCGATGGCCCCAAATTTCAGCAAATCCTGGGCTGTCAGTTTCAGAGCCTCCGCCGCCTCAGGTGCCTTGCTGGAATCCTTCCAAAGGATTTGGGCACACATCTCCGGCGAGATCACCGAATACCAGGCATGTTCCATCATCAAAATGCGATCACCGATGCCGATGGCCAAAGCTCCCCCGCTTCCGCCTTCACCGGTAATCACACAGATAATCGGCACCCGCAAGAAAGACATTCGCCTGATGCACTCTGCAATGGCATTGCCCTGGCCCCGCTCCTCTGCTTCGATACCGGGATAAGCCCCTACAACATCGATGAGAGAGATAATAGGCCGGCGGAACTTATCGGCTTGCTCCATAAGGCGCATAGCCTTGCGGTAACCCTCTGGATGGGGCAAGCCAAAATTGCGGCGGATATTCTCCTTGGTGTCCCGCCCTTTTTGGGGGCCGATCACAGTTACCGGGATCCCATCGAAGGTGGCTATGCCTCCTACGATAGCGGGATCATCCCGGTAATAACGATCGCCGTGGAATTCGATGAAATCATCGAATATCATTTCTATATAATCTAAAGTAGTAGGCCGTTTGGGATGGCGGGCCAGCAGCACCTGCTGCCAAGCCGTCAGGTTCCTATAAATCTCCCGCCGCAATGATTCGGCCTTCTTTTCTAAGGTAGCTATCTCCCGGGACAAATCCATGTCCTCTTCGGTGGTAAACTTCTGAAGCTCAGCAATCCTAAGCTCCAGCTCATATAGGGGCTTCTCCCATTCGAACAACCCGTTACGCACTGGAAACCAGCCCCTTCCTGTGTAACGATAGAATCTTGCCCAGCACCTGCCTCATATCCTTGCGCTGAACAATTTTATCAATCATGCCGTGTTCCATAGCAAACTCAGCGCTTTGAAAACCCTTGGGCAGGCTCTGCTTTGTTGCTTCTTCCACGATCCGCGGACCGGCAAATCCAATCAGCGCACCGGGCTCTGCCAGCAAAATATCCCCTAAAGAGGCAAAGCTGGCGTACACCCCGCCCAAAGTAGGATTGGTCAATACCGATACGTACAAAAGACCGGCCCGATTGTGCCGCTCCACTGCCTGACTGGTCTTAGCCATCTGCATCAAAGACAGGATGCCCTCCTGCATCCTGGCGCCTCCGCCGCCTGCGGAAAAAATCACCACCGGCAGCTCCTGCTCTATAGCTAATTCGAAGGTTCTGGTCACCCGTTCCCCGACCACCGAACCCATACTGCCGGCCATAAAATCAAAATCGGTTACTGCCAGCATGCATGGATTGCCGTGAATAGCCGCTCGACCGACTATCATGGCCTCATCTAGGCCCGTCTTTTCCTGGGCCTGGGCCAGTTTTTCGGGATAACCGGGAAAACCCAAGGGATTATCTGACTCTAGATGGGTATCAAGTTCTTCAAAGGAACCCTCATCTACGGTTATGTGCAACCTTTCCGCGATACTGATGCGAAAATGGAAGCCGCATTTCTCACATACGTAGTAGTTTGTCTCCAGATCCTTCTTATATATTAGATTTGAGCAGTGGGGGCATTTCTGCCATAATGCCACGGAAGTATCTTGCTTGACAGGAACCGCCTGGGGTCGGACGGTCACATACTTTGGCTTGGCCCGAAAAAGATCTTTAAACATTCACCCCACTCCTTTTAGAAGCCCATTGATCTGCACAGGATTTCCTGGGCCTCTTCTGCCTCCAACTCGGATACCAGGATTTCATAATAATTGCGGCGCTTGCCTGCACCCACCGGCCGCACGGTTGCCATAATGCCCTCATCTTCCAAGACACCCTTGAGCCTTTCCGCCGCTGGTAGATCTGGAGCGACATAGACTACTGTCAACACCGGATAGACTCCTCCTTAAAGCATCCGATCACAAAAATCGGCTTCCAACGACGCCCGCTAGCCCACATGTCTATCAGCAATATCGATTCGAAAATTGTACAGGGCGCGAAACTCGTTACGATCATATCCCACGCCCCAACAGCTGTCAAGCATGCCTAGTATTCCAAAAGGCTGGAAAGAGCAACCGCTACAACCTCTCCAAGAGCGGCTTTCTTAGGAATTCATCCCAGGCATTTGGCTCTTCCTCGATCCTCTGAATATCGGCACCAAGTTTTCTAAGTTTGAGATCAAGATGTTCATATCCTCTATCGATCAGCTCGATGCCGCTGATCTCTGTCTCACCCTTGGCAGCAAGTGCCGCCAGCACCAAGGCCGCACCCGCCCTGAGATCCGTCGCTTCTACCTGGGCACCGGTTAGTTCCGGCACTCCCCGGATAATGGCCGTATCTCGCTCGACTTTAATATCAGCGCCCATACGGCGGAGTTCGTCCACATAGCGAAAACGGTCAAAGATAGTTTCCCGAATAATGCTGGTCCCATCGGCAATGGACATCATAGCCGCAAAGGGCTGCTGCAAGTCGGTGGGGAAACCTGGATAAGGGGCTGTCTCTAAATCTACTGCGGTGGGACGCCCTTGGGCACGGACCCGAATGCTGTTAATATCTTCCTCAATTTCAAGCCCTGCTTCCTCACACTTAATGATGGAGGAGCGCAGGTGCTCCGGGACCACATTGGTTAGAACCAATTCTCCCCCAGTGATGCCGCAGGCCACCATGAAGGTGCCTGCCTCAATGCGGTCTGAAATGATGACATAGTCTGTCCCCCGCAGTTTCTCCACACCGTCAATGCGAATGACATCGGTACCGGCTCCCCGAATCCGAGCCCCCATGGAGCTTAAGTAGATGGCCAAGTCCACAACTTCCGGTTCTTTGGCAGCGTTTTCCAGAACGGTGGTCCCTTTGGCACGGCTTGCCGCCAGCATCAAGTTAATAGTGGTACCCACACTTGACCGGTTGATATAAATCTTAGTTCCCACCAACTCATCGGCTTCTGCTTTCACAAAACCGTGCTCGATGCTGACCTTAGCCCCTAGGGCCTGAAACCCTTTTAGATGAAAATCCACGGGACGGGAACCAAGCGCGCAGCCTCCCGGAAGGGGCACCTCCGCTTTACCAAGGCGGGCCAAAAGCAATCCCGCAACATAAAAAGAAGCCCGCATTCTCCTTACCAAGTCATATGATGCTTGATAACTATCCAGTCCATCGGGTATCACATGCAGGCGGTTTGCTTCATCGAACCAAATCTCTGCACCAAGTTCCTGGAGGATCCTGCAAATTGTATATACGTCAATGTCTCGGGGAATATTCTCCAAGACGCTTTCTCCCTCGGCTAGACACGCCGCCACGATAATGGGCAAAGCGCTGTTCTTAGACCCACTGATTTCAACCGTACCCTTTAGGGGCGTACCTCCCCTAATCAGCAGTTTCGCCACTACACTACCTCCCCAATCACGAGGATACCCATGCGGTCAGCCATCGCGGCCGACTGTATATTCTACTCGAGTATTTTCAACTCAAAGGGATTCCAAGTAGGATCGAACTATTTCCTCCAACAGTTCGTCCCGATCTACCCGCTTAATCAAGAGTCGGGCATCACCATGGCTGGTAATATAAGCTGGATCGCCGGACAACAGATAGCCAACAATCTGATCTACCGGCCGATACCCTTTCTCTTCCAACGCCCGGCATACCTGACGCACCAGCATCTTTATGTCCAGCTCATCACTGTCGGCAGCTGTAAACATCCGGGTTTTTTCCGATAGATCTGCCACGTAACTCTCTCCTCCGTTTCATTTCTCTACAGGCACTGGCAATAGCAGAAAGCTGCCAGCCTGTTTTGTACCAGTAGACTTCCGCATATAGCTGGAATTCCCCTGCTGGGAAAGCCTACTTCCCTGGTCTGATGTCAAACCAAGTACAGACTAGTTATTTCTGCCTATAGCTTGGCCTAAACGCCCATTTTCATCCGCCGAACTGGAGAACAAATAAAAAGAAAGGGAACCCCGCGGGAAGCGGGAATCCCTTCCAGTGTCTTGCTAATTAGTAGATTAAGGAACATATCTAGAACTTAGTGAAACTCACCATCGCCGTGGATTTCATAGCTCCAGTTCCTGCCGTTGTTGTTATCCCAGTTATTGGCATTATCCCGAAAACAGAAATTGAAGCGGCCGGCCTCTTCCACTTGGACCACAGCAGTCCACGTCCCGTCTGGGCTTTTTTCCATAGGAATATCTTGGACGTAAGTCCAATCGCTGCGGCCAAATCCGAAGTGGAGATATACCTCTTCAGCACCGGACTGGGCAAGCAGTCCCCGGTATTCCACCTGTACCTCATCGCCTAAGGAAACAGGGGTAGGTCGGACAATGATGCCATCATCAGGTGCCAGCTGATAATCTCTAGCCAAGTCACTGCCTGCCAGTTCTACACTGACTTCCATATCCTGATCCTGGTTTTTCTTGCGCACAGCCCATGGAAACCTCATGATCGCCGTCCCTCCTTTTCGGACTGAAAGGTCCTCAGGAGTTAGTTTCTGTCGATATCCCACCCATTATGTGGACACCTTCCACCATGGACGGCAAAAATCATCCAAACACCAAAAAAGCTCCATCCGTATGGATGGAGCTTTTGGCTTGTTGGTACCCCCAAGGGGATTTGAACCCCTGTCTTCGCCGTGAGAGGGCGATGTCCTAGGCCGCTAGACGATGGGGGCAAAATTATGGCTGGGGGACCAGGATTCGAACCTGGACCCGGTGATCCAGAGTCACCTCGCCTACCATTAGCAGATCCCCCAGAGACAGTTTGTATTATATCACATTGTCCAAGTGTTTGCAAGCGGTCTCCGTACCTGGAACTTGCGCCTGCGAATCTTAGTATACCAATAGATGCCCCAAAGGTCAAGGGTAATTTTAACGTTTTGATCCAAAGGGTTCATGATGGCAGGATTTACCCTTACTGCTCTAGAATTTACTTTGTCGAATCAAGTGCGAAGATAGCCCTTTTGACTTGAGCGCATGGGCGAATATATCTCCGGTTACTTTAAGTTGTGAGATCATCGTATCGCAGGTAAGAGGAGTTGGCAGAATGAGTACCGCAAATGTCAGAACACGCTTTGCTCCTAGCCCCACCGGCTTTCTGCATGTGGGTGGAGCAAGAACAGCTCTATTCAATTGGCTTTATGCCCGTCATCATGGAGGCACCTTTGTACTCCGCATCGAGGATACCGACCTGGAACGCTCCACGGAAGAATCAGTAAATGCTATCCTAGAAGGGCTAGAGTGGTTAGGCCTGACGTGGGATGAAGGACCTGGTTGTGGAGGAGATTACGGCCCTTATTTCCAATCAGAGCGTTTGGATATATATCAGCACTATGTCCAGAAACTCTTAGATGAAGACAAGGCCTACCTCTGCTACTGTACACCAGAGGAGCTGAAGGCCAGAAGAGAGGAAGCCTTGGCCCAAGGCAGGGATCCGAAATATGATCGGCGCTGTGCCAATCTTACCGCTGCCGAAAGGCAGGTTTTGGAAGCTGAAGGACGCCAGCCGGTAGTCCGGTTCCGCTCCAATGATGTGGGAACGACGGAGGTTAATGACCTGATTCGGGGTCAAATCATCTTTGAAAACGAGATGTTGGATGATTTTGTAATCCAAAAATCCGACGGCATGCCCACCTACAATTTTGCTGTAGTTATCGATGACCATCTAATGAAGATCACCCACGTCATTCGGGGAGATGACCACATTTCCAATACACCAAGGCAGATTCAGGTTTATCAGGCTTTGGGCTTTCCGGTTCCTGAGTTTGCCCATCTGCCCATGATCCTCGGCAATGACAAGACCCGCCTGAGCAAGCGGCATGGGGCCACAGCGGTGACGGAGTATCGAGACCAAGGCTTCTTACCGAAAGCTATGGTCAACTATCTCGCGCTCCTGGGTTGGTCCTACAGCGCCACCGACACCCTGTTTACTCCCGAGGAGCTGATTGAGAAGTTTTCCCTGGATAGAGTTTCCCGCAACCCGGCAGTTTTTGATATGAAAAAACTGGAGTGGATGAATGGAGTTTACCTCCGAGAGCTAGATCCTGAGGAACTGACGGACTTGGTCATTCCTGACTTGCAAAAAGAGGGACTGCTGCCGGAGTCCGTCGATGCTGTTACCCGGGAACGGGTTAAGAAGATTGCTGTATCGCTTCAGTCCAGGATCCGCACCCTGGGAGAATTCATTCCCTCCAGCCGCTACTTCTTCGTAGATGACATCGAGTACGACCCGGCGGCTGTGGAAAAGTTCTTGGTTAGGGACTACGTACCTGACATGTTTGCCATGCTGCTGGAAAAACTTATGCAGGTGGAACCGTTTACTGAAGAAAAGATCGAGCAGGTCTTCCTGGAAGTCCAAGAAAAAGTAGGCCGCAAGCTGGGCGATGTCATCCAGCCTGTCCGGGTGGCTGTCACCGGCACCAGGGTAAGTCCTGGGATGTACGAAGTGCTGGCAGCTTTAGGCCGCCCCCGCACCTTAGAGCGGCTCAAGCACGCTGCTGAAATGGCCAAGACCAAACTGGCCCAGAAGGATTGAGAAAGAAAAGATTGAAATAAGAACACCAGCCCTTCCGGAAATCTCCCGGGAGGGCTGGTGTTTCTTGGACTTCATCACATTCGGGGCATGTCGGTTAGGTAGAAGACAGAAGACCGAGACGCTGAGCCCGTTTTCCCACTTCATAACTGACCTTCTCTTCATCAATGGTGAGCAGACTGCCGTCTTCATAGAGAATGCGGCCATCCACTATGACCAAGGAGACATCCCCCCGCTCACCTGCATATACCACTCTTCCCGTAAGGTCAGATGCAGGCTGCCAATGGAGTCCATGGGTGTCCACCAGAATCAAATCAGCTTTCCACTCCGGCTGCAGCTGCCCCACTTGTTCCAAATGAAGTGCCTTGGCTCCAAGGAATGTTGCCATCTGCAGGGCGGTCCCGGCGGGAACTGCTGTTGGGTCTTCGCTGCTTCCCTTGTGCAAGAGGCTTGCCGTGCGCATTTCCTGCCATAAATCCAGCCTGTTGTTGCTGGCTGCGCTGTCGGTCCCCAATCCAATTGTCAGTCCTGCCGCCAGCATCTCCGGCACCGGGGCAATACCGCTGGCCAGCTTGAGGTTGCTGGTGGGACAGTGGACGATCCTAACTTCCTTTTCGGCAGCCAGGAGAATATCCGCCTCCTCAAGATGCACGCAGTGGGCTGCCGTCACCGGCAGGTCCAAGATGCCGTTGGCTGCCAGCATACCCAGGGGGGTTGTTCCGTACTTTCCCTTTATTTCCCCTATCTCAGCGGTCGTTTCCGCAACATGGATGTGGATGGGAACTTCCAGCCGGGCGGCCCAATCTGCAGTCCTTTGGAGAAGCTCCGGTGAACATGTATATGGGGCGTGGGGGCCAATGGCAGTGGTGATGCGCCCATTGGCGGCTCCCTGCCACTGCCTGCAGAATTCCACAGCTTCCTCTAAACCCCGGGTTCCGCTGCCGCCGGCATCTTGAATCCCCCGGCTCAAGAATCCCCGGATGCCGGTTTCAGCAACAGCCTCAGCAGTAGCCTCCATATGGAAATACATGTCGGCACAGGTTGTCACGCCGCCCTTTAGCATCTCGCCTATGGCCAAGAGGGCGGACCAATAAACATCCTCCGGGGTCAGCTGTTCCTCAACGGGCCACATCTTTTCCTGAAGCCAGATCATCAAAGGCAAATCGTCTCCATATCCCCTAAGAAGAGTCATCCCCAGATGGGTGTGGGCATTGACAAAACCAGGCAACACTAAGCGCCCCCGACCGGCTATGATCCGGTCCCACGGTCCCTGCTGCTGCCTTTTCTCCGAATCGAGAGGCATGTGATCTTCAATGAAAAGGATTCTGCCATCCCCAACACCGATATCTACCGGATTTCTTCCTCGCGAACTGCCTTCCCTTGGCAAACTAACTACATTACTGATTAGAATTCGCATGAACTACCACCTTTAGCTGCGTCCACCCCGTTGGGCCTTCTAGGTCCATGGCTGCAGCACCCCCGGCACTTCTTTAAGATCACCTGTGCCCGAAAGCCTTGGCCAAGTTTTCCCCATAGGGCGGTTCAATGATACCAACATCAGTTATTATTCCTGTAATCAACTGGGCTGGAGTGACATCAAAGGCCGGATTATACACGGCAATACCTTCCGGCGCTATCCGATGTCCCAGCATCTTGGTTACTTCCTCCGCAGCCCGCTCCTCAATGGGGATCTCCCGGCCGCTGCCCAAGGAGAGATCTATGGTAGACAGCGGTGCTGCAACGTAGAAGGGAATTCCATGATGATGAGCCAAAACGGCAAAGGTATAAGTCCCGATTTTATTGGCAGTATCGCCATTGGCTGCTATCCGATCAGCTCCAACGATTACCAGCTGCACTTTGCCCTGCTGCATCAGCCAGCCGGCCATATTATCTGTAATCAGGGTAGCGGGAATCCCCTCTTCCACCAGTTCCCAGGCGGTCAGCCTGGCACCCTGCAGAAACGGCCTGGTTTCCGCCGCGTAAACATGAAACTCTTTGCCCTGATCGAAGGCGGCCCGTATCACTCCCAGCGCAGTGCCGTAGTCCACCGTGGCCAGTGCTCCCGCATTGCAGATGGTTAAGACTCCATCGCTGTTATTGATGAGTGCTGCACCATTGGAACCAATGGACCGGCAGGCCTTTACATCCTCTGCAGCAATAGCTTCTGCCTCTAGCCGCAGGGCCTCAATAATCGCGCCTACAGGCTTGCCCTCTTGGGCCTTTAAAACCTTTTCCATTCGTTCCAATGCCCAAAAGAGGTTCACAGCGGTGGGACGGGTTCCTGCCAGCTCCTCAATCACAGTTTCCACGGCAGCAGCAAACTTCTCCGGGGATTCGCCGCGGTGCTCCATGGCCCCCAAGACCACGCCGAAGGCTGCCGCCGCTCCAATGGCCGGTGCTCCCCGCACCTTCATGGTGCGGATAGCGTCAGCCACTTCTTCCCACCGCCGGCATTCTACAAATTGAAAAATCGCCGGCAGCTTTGTCTGGTCGATCAACCGCAAGATGTCATCAGCCCAGACAAGGGAACGAACTTTGTCAGCCACCTCGCCGCACCTCCTATTCCCGAACCCCGCCACTGCAGGAACAGCTGCTTTCTGGGTCAAGCTTGCCGAAGACTGCCTTGAGCAGGCTCCTAAGATTCTCTGAAGCTTTCTCCATAACCTCATCTACTTCTGTATGGCTTATAGGAGCTGATGAAATACCAGCTGCAAGATTGGTGACTGTTGCCACAACAGCATAGCAAAGACCTGCTTCTCTGGCCAGTACCACCTCCGGCACATTGGTCATTCCCACAACATCACCGCCTAAACGGCGATAGGCAGTGATCTCTGCCGGTGTTTCAAACCTAGGTCCCTCAACACATACATAACAGCCCTTGGGATGAAGCTCTAGATCCAGCTCTGCAGCCGCCTCCTGGATCACCTTTCTCATACTCCCGCAGTAGGGTTCAGTAAAGTCAGTATGCACCACCAGTCCGCCCTCGCCGTCGAAGAAGGTGAAGGGGCGGTTCTTGGTAAAATCTATGAACTGGTCAAGAAGTACGAAATGGCCCGGTTTCATGGCATCGTTCATAGAACCAACTGCCGCTGTTGCCACAACCTTAGTTACACCCAGCTCCTTTAGGGCCCAGATGTTGCCCCGGTAATTGACCATATGGGGAGGTATTGTATGGCCGCGGCCATGCCTTTGCATAAAAACAACCTCCACCCCCTGGAAAGTACCGAGGGAGATATCCACCACTCCATAGGGGGTAGATACAGTTTCATCCCTCACACTGCCCAGCATATGGGGGTCGTACACTCCCGTTCCACCAATTAACGCCAGCCTCGCCATAATCCAGCCCCTTTCTTATTTCCTAGCCCAAATCCTGATTATTCCTGTTTTTACCAGCATAACACCAAACAGACAGGCAGACAAGAATGCAGGCAAATAGAGAAAGCACAGGCAGCCTTCCCTAACCTGTGCTTCAATCTCAACCCCTGGAAAACTCCATCCCTCTAGCGTGCAATACTATTTACCGTTAGCCGACGATGGAATAGTACGCGGCAATTTCCTCACTGGGAGCTTGGTGGAGATAATCAGCCAATTCATCGATGATGCTGCGGTCTACCTGCGGCAATCCGGGATCTAGAGCCCGCCGACATACCGCCAGACTGGCATAGGATTCCGGGTGATTACTGATGAAGTCCAAGATCCGTTGAACCTGTTGGCTTCGCTCCATTTATCCGTCGGATAGTCTGTAATGCCGTACTATCCGCATCCTCACTCCTTTTGCCAGCAGTTAAGGTTTGGATTTAGTTTGCAGCAAAAGGGATTTCCTTATCCCGCGAAAAGTTGGATCCAGACCTCCCTAGTCCGGGGTCCGTCAAATTCACAGAAATAAATACCCTGCCACGTACCGAGACGCAACCGGCCGTTGACAATGGGCACCTGTAGGGAAAAGCCCATAAGACTCGCCTTTACATGGGCGGCTGAATTGCCTTCGGCGTGTCGATAATCACCGCTCCACGGCACCGCCCTTTCCAAAGCCATTTCTATATCCAGAACCACGTTGGGATCGGTATTTTCGTTAACTGTAATCCCAGCTGTAGTATGGGGAACAAACAGGGTACAGAAGCCCCGTTCAATATTGCTGGCCCTTACTTCCTCTGCAACAAGACTGGTTATATCTACAAAATCATTTCGGCTCTTGGTCTTAACTGTAATCCGCTTGATAGTTCCATCGCCCCTTGCTCAATGAGTCTCCATCTAACTCCTATATTTCCACACTTTCCCCCGGCCTCAGGATGTGACAGTCGATCCGCAAGGCCTCCAGCCTTTGGGCAAACTCCCGGGGATCCTGCTTTATCAAGTCAAAGGTATCATAATGCATGGGTATTACCATCTTGGGCCGCAGCATTTTTGCCGCCCGGACTGCATCTTCTGGACCCATGACAAAATTCCCTCCAATGGGCAGGATAGCCACATCGATGTCGTACATATCTCCCAACAGCTGCATATCACCGAAGAGCCCGGTATCGCCGGCGAAATAGATGGTTTTCTCTTCGGTTCTCACCAGAAAGCCGCAGGGCACACCTGTACATATAGTCTTGCCGTTCTCTTCTACCGATGAACCGTGAAGCGCAGGAGTCAGCTTTACCCATCCAAAGGGGAAGCTGTGATCTCCTCCAATATGCATAGCATGGGCGCGGGCTCCCTGTTTTCCACAGTACAACGCCAGTTCGTAGGTCGCCACAATGGGTATCTTGAGCCGCTTGGATATAGCCACTGCATCCCCCAAGTGATCGCTGTGGCCGTGGCTGACCAAGATCGCGTCGGCTGTAACATCCTCTGGACCCACGGCAGCTTTGGGATTGTCTCTCAGATAGGGGTCAAAAAGAATCTCACCTTGTGCAGACTTCACGTGAAAACACGCATGTCCAAGAAAAGATATCCGCATAGCGGGAGCACAAAAAGCAAGTGCCCCATTCACCTCCTGACCATGTACTTTTCCTTCTCAAACCAGACCTTGAAAACCCAACTGCCTGAGGGCTTCATAAAGAACTATTGCCACTGAATTGGAGAGGTTCAAGGACCGAGCCCTCTCATTGGGCAGCATCGGTATCCGAATACACCGCTCAGGATGAGCTGCCAGAAGGTCTTTGGGCAGCCCTTCGGTCTCTGGACCAAAGATCAACAGATCACCTGGATGATAGGACACATCTGTATACCACCGCTGTCCTTTGGTGGTGGCATAATAGATGTGGACACCTTGATAAGCAGCCTCTAATTCTTCAATGCTGTCAAAAAAGTGATGTTCCAATAAATCCCAATAGTCCAGTCCTGCCCGCTTCAAGCGCCGATCATCGAGGAAAAAGCCCAAAGGCCTGACGAGATTTAAGCTGCAGCCGGTAGCTGCACACAGCCGGGCCACATTCCCTGTATTGGGAGGAATCTCGGGATTCACCAAACCGATATGGAGTAACGCCCCTTGCCCTGAAGCTTTGTCACTTTCGGCCATGCTCTGCCACTCCCAACACTTCCCAATATTGCCAGATAAACCTAGGCCCTATCTTATTTTCGCCAAAGACTATTGTTCCCCTCCTGAAAGCACCATGATTCCAGCGGCAGTCCGACGATCCAAGGCAATCCGGACTGCCCCAGCCTGGACAATATAGGCCGGTGTCCGCCGATGCACCATCACCTCAACACCAGGCAAGAGGCCGCAGGCTGCCAGCCGACGGACAAGCAGCCAATCCTCTGGCAGGCGAAGGATGATGCCCTTCTCCCATGGAGACAAAGCCGCCAGGGGCACTACTTTTCCGGTGTTATCACTTTTCTCCGCCATTCACATCATCCCCAACATGGTCAAGCAGCGGCTCAAGGCTGTGCCGGCCAAAAAAGCCAGCGGCACTACGCAGCCAAAGATGGCCAAAGCCGTTCCTAGACCCCGTTCCTTAATCATGATAACTAGCTGAGCTATGCAGGGTACAAATAAAGTCAATGTCACCGCGGCAACGGTGAGCTGCCCAATCGTTAACATCCCTTGCATATCATAAAGGCCGGCAGCGCCGTAATCCCGGCGAAAAAAGCCGTAAAGAAACACCCTGGCTGCATCTGCCGGCAGTCCCAGCTGCTCCATGAGGGGTGCCGCGGCAACAATCAGCCAATCTAGCCCCCCGGTAATCCTGCCAACCCAGATAATCACACTGGCCCAGACAAAAAGCGGCATGATTTCGGATAAATACCAGTTCACCCTAGTTGCCGTCTTGACATATACATTGCCCAGTACCGGCCAGCGGAGGGGCGGCAGTTCCATAACAAAGGGAGGGGAAGAGCCGGGAAGGAGCCGCGACAAAAGCCAGCTGGCTCCTAGGCCAACTACTCCAACGGTTACTGCCCACATGGCCAAGGCTAAAGGCTCCCGGGCAAGCAGGGCCATGATCACACCCAGCTGAGCTGAACAGGGTATCGCCAGTGCCAAAATAAAAGTAGCAATCAGCCTTTCCCGCCTGGTTTCCAAGGTGCGGGTCACCAGTGTAGCCATGGTGCCGCAGCCGAAACCTAAGGTCAGGGGAATAACGGCCTTTCCGCTGAGGCCCATTATTCCAAAGACCTTATCTAGCAAGTAGGCCAGCCGCGGTAGGTAACCGGAATCCTCCAACAAGGCTAGACTGGCAAAAAAGGTGGCGACAATGGGAAACACCACCGCAGCTGCATATCTTAAACCCAAGGTGAGAATGCCAAATTCATGGGCTAATAACTCCCGTAACAGGGGATTAGGCACCAGCCGGTCTACCAAGTGGTTGACAAAGGGATTGAAGAGTCTGCCGAAAATCTCGCCATCGAGAAAATCAACCAAGAACCCTGCTCCAAATATTCCAACAAACCTGTACAGCAAGAAGTAGACAATCAAGGCCAATATAGGAATGCCTGTTAGGGGATTTAGCGTCAGGGTATCGAGCCAATGGTATCCGCTGCCGCTGCCCAGCTTTTCCGGCTTTCGCATAATGCCTTCCAGAAGGCGCTGTCCAGCTTCCCTGCGGGCTTCAGCAAGGGCCAATATCACTTTATGGGGGCTGACAGCTCCAGCTAGTTTCACCAAGGAACGGCGGTCTCCAGGGTGGAGCCAGCCTGGGATTTCCCCATCTCCTGCCAAGAAAAGGAGCGCGGTTGTTCTAGCTGAGAAAGGATATCTTCTGGACATTGACCGGCCGGACTCTTGAAGCAGCTGCTCAATTTGGGGCGGATACTTAACCAGACGGCTTCGCATACCCGGGTTTCCAACTCTGGTGGGTAGAGAAAGCGCTTCTCTCACCACCTGCTTTAACCTATCGATACCCCATCCTGAAGGACCAATGGTGGCAACACAAGGTATGCCCAACCGCTGTTCCAGGCGTGGTGCATCTACCGCAAGTCCCAGCCGCTCCGCCTCATCAAACATATTAAGTACCAGAACCAATTGAAAGCCCGCCTCCATTAAGGCAAAGGTCAAGGAAAGGGAATGCTCTAAATTCTTGGTATCAACCACATGGAGCACCAGGTCAACATCTTCCTGCCAAAGGAGCCTACGGGTGACTGCCTCTTCTTCACTGCTGGGAAGCAGGCTGTAAGTACCCGGTGTATCAATCACTTCCGCCAGCACGTCCCCAAAGAGCGCTTCCCCCCGGGACATCTCTACAGTAGTGCCCGGATAGTTGGAAACAACCGCGTAGCGTCCGGTTAAGCGGTTGAATATAACACTTTTTCCCACATTGGGGGAGCCGACCAACGCTATCCGCCGCAATCAACATCCCTCCCCACCTTCCGCCGCCGGCGGGCCTCCCTTGATCTTATGGGCAAGCAGTTCGGCATATGCTTCTTCCTGCTGGTCTACCTTATCTGCTGCAACCGCCTCCGCTGGAGCCCCGGCCCTAAGCTCAACTTTTCTTCTAAGGAGCATAAGGAAGATTCTGTAGGTCAGACTAGAAATACCAGCATATATTGGGAGGATGAGAAATGCAGCGGTTTAGGGAACCTGAGACCCAATGGGACCAGCACCGCCCGCCAGGCAGTCCCCGTCCCCGGGAATCCCGTCGGCCTGATACTCAGGCAAAGGCTAAGCTCCAGTCCCCCGCCCATTCAAACGACGGACTCCAGGGCATTCTGCAGCAGACACTAAGGCGAGATGTGAATTTGCGGGGTTATGGCTTAGAAGCCAATGTAATTGACAATGTGGCCCGGGTACAGGGCGTGGTAGATACCCTGGCAGAAAAGATGTATATTAGGGAGCTAGTGACCAGCATTCCCGGCATCACAGGCTATGAAGATGGGGTTAGTATCAGTACAGATGGAGCCATTACGGATAATCAGGTGGAAATGGAGATCAGTGAAGAGCTGGATGCCTATCCTGCCTCCAGCGGTAACGTGGGTGTTCAGGTATGTGATGGAACTGCCTACTTAATGGGCAAGGTACCTTCCAAGGAAGCTGAGGCGGAGATAATTCGCTTGGCATCAAGCGCCCGGGGCGTCATCCAGGTCATCAGCCAGCTGCGGATTGACCCCGAACTAGAGGATCAATAACAATCTGGGCACCGGCGCAATTCTGACTGCACCGGTGCCCACAATCGGCATTAGCTGTTACTGTCTCCATAGAAGAGCGGAAGAACTAGAGACCAAGCTCTTCGCTGATCCCCTGCAGGGCTTCCAAACCCAAGGTGATAAACTCCTCCAGCTCTAAACCTATATCGCTGCAGGTCTTGATTATCTCCCGGTTGGCCCCCCGGGCAAAGCTCTTCTCCCGGAAACGATTCATAACAAACTCGGTATCAATGGATTTGAGCTTCTTGTCGGGGTGAATCAAAGCCGCCGCCACCAACAGGCCTGTCAGGGGATCGGTCGCGTAAAGGGCCTTATCCATCAGCGATGTCCGGGGGCCCTTTTCTGCATGGGCGAGAACTGCCTGGACTATGGCTGGATTCACATCTAGTGATCTCAGCAGTTCTGCGCCAATGACGGCATGCCGCTCAGGATTATCCATAGTTTCTTCATAATCCACATCATGGAGCAGCCCCGCCAGGCCCCACAGCTCTTCATCTTCACCTAGATGGCGGGCCAAACGGCGCATAATGGCCTCCGCCGCCAGCATATGTTTCACCAAATTCTTGTTCTTCACGTGCTTCTTTACTAAGGCTAAAGCTGCTTCACGTTCCACGAGCCTAGATCTCCCCTCTTGTTTTAGGACATAGGTTCTAGATGAATCAGGCATTCCCTGCCAATTGTTCCTGATCCTTGAAAGATACCGCTGTCCTATACTTTAACCTAGGGGTGTAGGTGGTATGCAGCAGCTTATGGGACATCTCACCCAGAGGCTCACCCAAGAACTCTTCATAGAGCACCTTAATGGCCGGATTTTCATGGGATTTTCGGATGGGCATATCCCTGTCCCCGGCATAGATTCCCTCTATACGCTTTTGCCGTATTTCGGTATTGGTGGGAATGGGCTGCCCTCCTCCGCCGATACAGCCGCCGGGGCAGGCCATTATCTCAATGAAATGATATTCTGCTTTGCCCTGCTGGATAAGCTCCATCAATTTCCGGGCATTACCCAGCCCATGGGCGACTGCCACCTTGAGTACAGTGCCGTCTAGATCCACACTGGCTTCCTTAATGCCCTCCAGCCCCCGGACCTCAGTGAAATCCAGTTTGGCCAGGGTCTTACCAGTGACAACTTCATAGGCGGTCCGCAGTGCAGCCTCCATTACACCGCCGGTAGCCCCGAAGATGAGTCCTGCCCCAGTGCTGATGCCCATAGGCGCGTCATATTCTCCATCAGGCAGATTGACAAAATCTA
>JAAYHH010000153.1 GCA_012735435.1 Bacillota bacterium
AGCCATTCAAATTCCTCCTCTTAGAATTTTGGTTTGTCCAACTTCTATTCTAACTGAGGAATTTGTTAATGGCTCTCCTATTTTTTTAGAAAACCATTTTTACACCATTATACGGACTCAACTCTAGACGGTGGGAGCCGATCCTACAGTAGATTGACACGATCTTTTTGTTTCGGTCAAATTGGATATACGGGAAAAATATAGTAAAATAATTATATATGATAGTTGGATGTCTGACTTCTGATGTCAAATGTCATATTGTGCCTAGAGGTGTTATCGTGGCCATGTTTAAACCGATTGAAAATCAAAGTGTCACAAGAACTGTTATACAACGTATTCGTTCAGCCCTCTTGTCTGGTGAGCTGAAGCCTGGAGATAAACTACCGTCTGAGTTGGAGTTGGCGAAGCAGCTTGGAGTGGCACGTCCTTCTGTCCGTGAGGCGTTGAAGGTGCTCGAATATCTCGGTGTGCTTGAGATTCGAAGGGGCAGTGGAACCTTTGTGAGTGACGGTTCTTCCCCTCGGATTATCGACCCATTGCTCTTTTCGTTGATCTTGGACCGGGGAAGTGCTTATCACATACTAGAGCTCAGGCGTATGTTTGAAACTGCTTACACTCAGCTAGCAGCAGAGAACAGAGATGAGGATGATTTAAGGAAGATGGATGAGGCTATCAGGCAGCTGGAGGAAGCTGCTAGCCGAGGAGAACAGACAGGCGAGCTGGACTTGGCGTTTCATCGGATTGTACTTGAGGCTACAAAAAATCCATTAGTTATTAGGATTGGGCAGACGATTTTGGAGTTATTGAGCTACTCTATCGATCGCGCTATTCGAGTTAATCCCCAAAAAGGTATCAGTGACCATAAAAAGATACGTGACGCTATAGCCAACCGTGATCTGCAGAAAGTGCGGGAAGTTGTGCAAGACAGCTTCTCCCATTGGCGCCAATTTATCGAAGATTAAACAGATGGTTAAAACGATGCCCCGCTCAACAAGACGGCGGGGCTTTCAGTTAAGTACCGCTGGCTATCCTTTCAAACCGGTCAGAGTAATTCCCTGGACAAAGAATTCTTGGGCCAGTAAAAAGGCGATGAGGACGGGAGCGAGGCTGATCACTGTTCCGGCCATCAATACTGGCCAGTCGGTAGAATATGAACCCTGCATACTGGCTAATCCTAGGGGTACCGTCATTTTTGAGATCGAATTAATAAAGACCAGTGGCCGGATGTAGTCATTCCAAGTTCCCATAAAGGTAAAGATAGCCAGTGTGGCCAGCGCCGGTTTGGATAACGGGAGGAAAATTCTCGCATAGATGCCAAAGGGAGTGCACCCATCGATACGGGCAGCTTCTTCTAACTCGACTGGTATCGTTAAGAAAAACTGCCGCATTAGGAAAGTCCCGAAAGCGGTGACGAGACTGGGAAGGATCAGGGAGTAATGGGTGTCGATCCAGCCGAAGAAACGCATAAGCACAAACGTTGGAACCAGCGTTACATGAAACGGGACCATTAGTGTTGCCAAGTAGAGAGCAAAAAGAGATTCTCTGCCTGGGAATTTGAGGCGGGCAAAGGCAAATCCGGCCATGGAACTGGTAAAGACTTGGAAGAAGACGACCACTGCAGAAATCTTGATACTGTTAAGAAAGAACTGCCCAAAGGGATAGCGCTCAGAGATTCTCAAATAGTTCTGCCAGACAATTCGCTCGCCAAAAAATGTTGGTGGAAAAACGAATACTTCGCTCAGCGACTTTAGCGAAGTGGAAACCATCCACAGAAAGGGTAGAACCATGGTAGCAGCACCCAGGGTAAGAATCAAGTAGGCCAGTATAGTTTCTATGCGTACTCTTTTCATTCGGAATACCTCCCGAACAAGACGTATTTCTCAAAGGCACTACAGCCAACGACACTAATATACAACCCATGTATCGTGTCTCTTTAGCTGAATCATGGTGACAATAAAGACAAGGAAAAACAGGACGTAGGCAATGGCACTTGCATAACCCATGCGGAAGTATTGAAAAGCATTCTGATATAAATAATGGACCAGTACAGAGGTAGAACGGGCGGGACCGCCTTGTGTCATTACATGGACTAAGTCGAATGCTTGGAAAGAACTAATAATAGACATTACCACCACAAAAAACGTAGTCGGTGATAGCAGTGGCAGCGTAATATAGCGGAATTTGGCGAACCCATTGGCACCGTCGATTTCTGCTGCCTCATAATAAGTATCCGGTATTCCTTGAAGACCAGCCAAAAACAACAACATATTAAATCCTAAGTTTTTCCAGATGCTGGTGATGATTACTGCCGGCATCGCCCAAGTTGTGCTTGTCAGCCACAGTGGACCTTCAATACCAAATAAGCTGAGGATATAGTTAAGAAGACCAAATTCAGGATTGTATAACCACTGCCATACCACGGCAACCGCCACACTAGAGGATATGACAGGGAGAAAATACAAAGCGCGGTAAGTCTTGACGCCACGAATGGGTTGGTTCAGGGCGACGGCAAGTATCAGGGAAAGAATAATTCCCGGGGGAACAGTGCCAAGGGTGTAGTAGAGGGTATTCCATAACACTTTCCAGAAAGTTTCATCGGAAGCTAATTCCTGGTAGTTGCCAAAGCCAATCCATTTTATGTCGGTCAAGAGATCCCATTCGGTAAAGCTGAGGAAGAATGATGCGATCATCGGGAATAAAATGAAGACCAGAAACCCGATGAAGTTAGGTGCTAATAGGATTGCTGCCCAGAATTTATCACTGTATTTTAGCCTTTCCCAACGCATGTAAGTGCCCTCCCATTGCAAGAATGTACATTTCCCAGCACACAAGGTGCTGGGAAATGTAGTAGAACCAGGTTATCTGGTTATTGGCCTGCAAGTATTGGGTCAATTCGCCGTTTTGCATTGCTGACTATCGTTTCAATGGGCTGGTCATCAAAGAAGAATTTATCCAGTTCTTCTTCGAAGATGTCCCATGCCCGACGGGGTACAAACAGAGCGGGATTCGGTTCCAGGTATTCTGTGAAGTAGGAAGCTAATTTTTCAAATCCTTCTGGGTGTACGTCAGGATTGAGCCATTTGGTGATTCCTTCTGGTGTGTAGAGGGATGTGCGGTTTGGCATCCAGAGACCTTCCCGCACTAATCCGATTTGATACTCCTCCGATGAGAGGAATTCCACCAGCTTCCAGGCCTCTTCTGGATGCTTGGTACCTGCCCAAATTGAGTGCAGGTGGGCTGTACCGGTTGTGACTGGCCGCTTCATGATGGGTAGGGGTGCTACCCCGACGTCAAAATTCATCTTGGCCAGTTCTTGCAGTGCCCATGAGCCGTCGGCCACCATGGCAACGCGTCCGGTTTGCAACATTTGTGCTGCGTTCATACCGCTTTGTTCGAGGAATGCGGCAGGAGGCGAAACCTTGTGTACAGTTCTAAGTTCTAGGATCTTTTGCAGGGCCTGCTGTGCCTCATCGTTGAGAACTGTTTTTGCATAGTCTTCGCTAAAGATCAAGCCGTTGTTTGAGTAGATAGTTGCTTCCCGCGGATGCATATTTTCAAAGCCATAGGCACCGAATTGGGTGATTCGCCCCTTTGATTTGGTGAGTTTTTTGGCGATGGCGATGAATTCGTCCCAAGTGAGTGCTTCTGTCGGATCAGCAGAGGGATATGGGATACCTGCTTCGTCGAATAACGCTTTGTTATAGTACAGGACCGGGGCAACGACGCAGCTGCTGGAACCGTAAATGTGACCGTCAACCAGCATCTTCCGCTGATCCATTTCGATAAAGTCTTCCAGCGACAGAGACTTATAGAAATACTCGTCGATTTGCAGCAGCACGCCGCGTTCTACAAACTGCCGATAATATCCTTCGGCATTGATGAAGAACACATCGGGAGCCGCATTGCCAGCCATTAATGTCAGTAGGCGAGTATGGTATTCATCGCCAGGTACCGGAGTATACTCAACCTTAATGTGTGGGTTCATTTCCATAAAACGCTCGAGGCCTCTACGGACGCTGTCAGTCTCCAACGGACTAGCTTCCCAACCCATGAATTTCAGGGTGACAGTCTCTTACGCAGCCGCTGTAACAATTACAGACAGGACAAAAAGGCAAGCCAGCAGCGCACAAAGTATACGTCTTCGCATAACTAACCTCCTCACTCTCATGGGATTTACCTCTCTCCACTCTCATCCGCTGATGACATATTCTCCCAGACATTTAGTGACAAGTGTCTTGGAAAGCTCACCTCCTTTCTGTGTCAGCTGTAAAGTCTAAAATCCGCACCGGTAATCTGTCTTTGTGGACGATTGCTTTTTTGACGTGTGCTTTTTATGTAGCCAGTATGTTAGCACTGCCTAATCCAGACTAGCATTTCACCGCGGCCACGGTTGTTCCAGGCGTAGTATGGTATAGCTTTGATGGTGACCTTGCGGCAGCTGTCCTGGGCCGGTTGGTAAAGGATGTCGTCCCACTCGGTGTCGCTACGGCGGGCGCTGGCTTCAATTACCGTTACGCCGCCCAGTAGGTTTTCGTCATAATAAGTCTTGAAAGTGGCATCTTTTGGTAGACAGATATCGGTAAGGCACGGACCATTGTCTACTTCTTCTAGGCAGTAGACCAGCGGACCCCGCTGTAGAGCGACTTTACCGGCATTCATGCGTACCTTTGGATTTGCTTGAATGCGTTCAACGGGCATCGCCAGCATTAGTTCTACCTGATCGCCGCTCTGCCACGTCCTTGCAATAGTCGCGTAGCCTTTCTCGGTGATTGATGCTAGATCGATGTTCTCACCATTTATTTTCAGCGTGGCTTTGTTGCACCAGCCTGGGATGCGGAGTTTCAGGGCAAACTCAACTGGTGTATCGGTGCTGATGGTAAATGTAATGTGTTCATCCCAAGGATAGTTGGTCTTTTGCTTGAGCTGGATATTTTGGCCTGAGATCTGGAGATTGGCTTCGCTGTTCATGTAGAGGTGGACTGCGATGACTGTATCTCCCACGGAAATGGCATATTTTTCTAAGGAAGCTACTAATCGGGCGAGGTTAGGAGGACAGCAGGCGCATCTAAACCAGCCTTGCCGTGTGGTTTTAATATGCTCATGGTCATGACGGTGCTCGGCGGCATCCGGCCACACTTCTAAGGGATTGGTATAGAAGAATTTCTTACCGTCCAGAGATACGCCGCTGATGACGCCATTGTACAGAGCCCGTTCCATTACATCGGCATACTCGGCATTAAGTTCCAGCTGCAGCATCCGGTGGGCAAAGAAGACTAAGCCAATTGCTGCGCATGTTTCAGTGTAAGCCCTGCTGTTCGGCAGGTCATAGTCAATGGAGAAGGATTCAGCCCAGGCACTGGCTCCAATGCCTCCGGTGATGTACATTCGGCGTCGGGTGACGTTGTGCCAGAGGCGGCGGCAGGCAGCAAGCAGTGATTCATCCCCGGTTTCTTTCGCAAGATCGGCCATGGCTGAGAACAAGTACATGGCTCGCACGGCGTGGCCTTCTGCCGTTTGTTGTTCTCTCACCGGCAGGTGTGACTGGCTGTAGGTGGGGCCCCACCGTTGGTAGTGCAGTTTGCCATCTCCTCGCTGTTCTGCTTCAATATCGAAGTAGTATGGCTGCTGGCCCCGTTCGTCGACAAAGTACTGGGCAAGCTTCAAGTATTTTTCGTTATTGGTCACTCGGTATAGCTTTACAAGGGCAAGCTCGATCTCTTCATGTCCCGGATATCCTCGCTTTTTACCCGGCTCGGTGCCAAACACCGAATCTATATGATCTGCCAACTTGCAGACGACATCGAGAATTTTGCGCTTTCCAGTGGCTTCATAATAGGCAACACCGGCTTCAATCATATGACCAGCACAGTATAACTCGTGATCTTCCCGCAGGTTGGTCCATTTTTTGTCGGGATGAGCGACAATAAAGTAGGTATCCAGGTAGCCGTCTGGCTGCTGCGCAGCGGCGATCAAGTCAACGACTTCATCGGCAATTTTCTCAAGTTCAGGGTCTCTGTCTTTGGCCAGAACATATGCCACTGCTTCTAACCATTTGGCAACGTCACTGTCTTGAAAAACCATGCCGTAATATTCTCCTTCAGAAAGACCGGCAGCGATGCGAAAATTCTCTAGAGCGTGACTCGGTTCTGCGTCAGGGACTTCATCATTTAATACCTTGTACTGATAAGGGAGCATGACTTCTTTGACAATTCGCTGTCGTTCCGCCCAAAATGAACCGGTGATTTTGAGCTGATCCAAAGAAATTGGTTTTAAGTTAATCACTTTGGACACACTCCTTTAATAATTGTTTGGTAAAATCGATATACGAGGTATGGAAAGTAGGCCTTCTACTTTACTCCAATCTCTCCCACCGATTTTCGCTCGATTAGCCTCGTTGGTACGATGGTGGTAGTACCAAAATCTTTCCTTTCTTCTAGGGAAGAAAGCAGAAGTGTAACTGCGAGCTTTCCCATATATTCCTTGTAAACATGGACAGAAGTAAGCTGCGGCGTGTGTTGAGCCGAGGTTTCCAGATCATCGAATCCTACGACGCTGATATCGTCAGGAATTTTGCGATTTGCTTCCTTAATTGCCTGCATCGCCGCCATGGCAAGTAAGTCCGAAGCTGCGAAGATGGCGGTGAAGTGGGTGTTATCCAGCAAGTCCATAGTTGCCTTGCGGGCTTTCGCAAAATCCCAACCGGTGATTCTGATTAACTCCTCATCAAGTTTCATACCGTTCCGCTCTAGCCCGGCTTTGTATCCCTCAAATCGCTCTTTAGCAGGCCAACTGTTGGTTGAGCCTCCGAGAAAAGCGATTCTACGATGTCCGCGTCTAATGAGGTAGTCGGTAGCGGCGACACTCCCGGCGAAGTTGTCAATCAGAATCCGGTCGAAGACCGGCGAATCAAGAGACGGACTAATGAGTACCGCCGGAATATTTGTCTGTCGTATGTAGTTATGCAATTTCTCGCAGCGCAGCTCCCCGAGGATCAGTCCATCGACCCGTCGGATGATGCTGCGCAAGTGATCATTATCAAAGGCTAACTCATCGATGGTAGAAACCAGACACTGATAACCCAATCGTCGTGTCTGCAGCTCAATACCCCGCAACACTTGTGCATAAAAGTAATTGGTCGTGACGGTGTAATCTGGAATTCCCCGTGTACACAACAAGAAAGCAATGGTTTTGTGGTGCGGTTGGTTTGGCTTTGCCGGCTGCATCACGTAGGTACCGCTGCCTGGGATTGATATCAGGATGCCTTCGTCAATCAGTTCACTCAACGCTTTTCTGACTACTGTGCGGCTCACTCCGTATTTTTTGCTCAGTTCGCGTTCTGAAGGGATCCGAACGCCGGGCTGCAGCCTCTGAGCCCTTATCTCTTCGAGAATATCGGTCTTAATGTCCAGGTGTGTCTTACGCAACTAGATACCTCCTATGTGCAAAAGACATAACGAACTGGTATAACCGGTTTATCGTTCTTGTTGGATCTTCTCTTATGAACAATGCCGGCTCAGTCGTGTGATATCTCGGCTCAGCCGTGCTTTTGTGTGTGCCAGCAGAAGAACCGGTATAACCGGTCAATATCAAAATACAGCGCAAAAGCACAAAATCCTTGCAAAAAGATCTAACTTGTCGCAATAATTTTGCGGTTTGGTAGTTCGTTGGGTGCCAGGCATTCCTGCAGCGGTGGACGACATGACAATAATTCAAGTAGAGAAGGGAGTAGAGGACGTAATGAACACTGCTGACTTGACGTTGGAACAAAGACGCTATTTGTTTTCCAACAGAGATCTTTTGGCTCTCATCATTCCCCTGGTCATTGAACAGCTGCTGTCAATTCTGGTGGGAATGGCAGACACAGTGATGGTTTCAAGTGTTGGAGAAGCTGCTGTTTCTGGTGTCTCTTTGGTCGATAACGTTATGGTGCTATTGATCAACATTTTTGCTGCCTTAGCCACTGGTGGGGCAGTCATTGCGGGACAGTATTTGGGGCAAAACAACATCAAACAGGCACGGAACGCAGTCAACCAGTTGATGTGGTTCACCGGGGTACTGGCAGCCGGTATCATGCTGCTGGCGTACGGTTTTAGAACCTGGGTGATTAGCACTTTGTTTGGTCAAATTAGTCAAGACGTCTGGTATTACGCTAACAGCTATTACCTGATTGTAGCAGCATCTATTCCGTTTATTGCTCTTTACAACGCAGGTGCTGCCATCTTTCGTACCATGGGCAACTCCCGGGTGACGATGAAGATATCGATGATTATGAACGCCATCAATGTCGTCGGAAACGCAATTTTTATCTATGTTTTTAATATGGAAGCGGCCGGAGCAGCCCTTGCTACTCTCATTGCCCGCATGGTCGCGGCCATTATCGTCATCATATTGCTTTTGGATCACGATCTACCGCTGCGTTTAGCAAAAACACTCCGCCACCGGTTTGATGGCCAGATGATCAAGCGGGTAATGTCTATTGGAATTCCTAATGGACTAGAAAACGGACTGTTTCAATTGGGGAAGATTCTGCTGCTCAGCTTAATCTCCCGGTTTGGTACCGCATCGATTACAGCTAATGCGGTGATGAATACCGTTACCGCCTTTCAGGTTCTGCCTGGCTCGGCCATCGCCCTGGGCATTACAACGGTCATCTCCCGCTGTGTGGGTGCCGGTGATTACAAACAGGCACGTTACTACAATCGCAAGCTGCTGGGGATTGCCTACGCAGCAATGTGGCTGGTCAGCTTGGTGATTCTAGCCCTTCTGTCTCCGATTCTGAGATTGTATCAGCTATCGGCGGAGACAATGGCCATCGCCAGGAAACTGGGAATTACCTATACCATCATGGCCATGACCTTGTGGCCTCTTTCTTTTGCTCTGCCGTCGACGTTACGGGCCGCGGGCGATGCTCGGTTTACCATGGGCGTTTCGATCTTTTCCATGTGGGCTTTCCGTTTGGTCCTTGGTTATGTTCTAGGTCTTCGCTTTAATCTGGGAGTATTCGGTGTGTGGCTGGCTATGTATGTGGACTGGCTTTTCCGTGGGTCGCTGTTTGGTTGGCGATATCTCAATGGAGCTTGGGAGAGCAAACGGGCCATTTAGCATTCTGGTCACGTCCGGATTCAAGCAGAGTTTCTGCGGGGGTGGAGGCATCACTACTGCTTTGTCCGATATGCCGATGAGCGGACAAGCTCTAAGCCGGTATTTTACGAAGGAGGATGGCTAAAGAAGACGATGCCCGGAACATGCCACAATTAAATATGGCCTTGACAACCAGTATTGGCTGACAAGGCCTAATTAGACGCGCCGTACGGAAACGTTCGCTGCGTGGTAGGAGAGGAGGCGGAGCACTGCGCCTCCTACTCGATTTACTATACTACTTTCTCGTCATTCTGTTATTATCTTCTGTTTATCTTTAAGGAACATAAATCATCTTGCGTGTCATACCGCCATCGACCATGAGGTTAGTTCCGGTGATAAAATCATTGGCATCATCGGTTAGGAACAGGCATGCTCTGGCGATGTCTTCCGGCACACCGACCCGGCCGGCGGGATGCTGCTGATGGTCGATCTTTCGCAGCTTAGAGTAATCGCCTGTCTCAATCCAGCCAGGGCTGATGGCATTTACCCGAATGCCGTCGGGAGCTAGGGAAATTGCCAGGGCATGGGTGATGGCGATAATCCCACCTTTTGAAGCGGAATAAGCTTCGGTGTTGGCCTCAGACATAAAAGCCCGGGTCGAAGCGATGTTGACGATGGCTCCTTTTTTCTGCCGCCGCATTACTTTGGCAGCTTCGCGGGAACAGAGAAACACTCCCCGCAGATTGGTGTTCAGAACCAAATCCCATTCCTCGACAGTCAGCTCATAAGGAGATTTTGTGATGCCGATGCCGGCATTGTTAATGAGAATGTCGATTCTCTGGTGTGTCTCATCTACTTGGGCGATGAGTCTTTCAACATCCTGCGGTTTGCTGACATCCGTTGGATAGAAAACTGCTTCGCCGCCGTCCTGGCGAATGGCAGCAGCAGTAGCTTCCCCGAGTGCGGGATATTTTTCTGCAATCACCACGTACGCTCCTTGAGCAGCGTAGGTGGCAGCAATACATCTGCCGATTCCTCTTCCTGAGCCGGTGACGATCACAACCTTGCCGGCAAAACTCATAGTAGAACACCACCTTTGGCGTAGAGGTTGGTTCTGCATGTGCTTTGATCATACCGTTACTTGTCTGCCAAATCAATTGCTTCTAGACTGCTGCTCTTTAGTCCTAGACATTTCCCATGAAGCTGGTGGGTGATAGCAGGCTTGGGACATTAGAAATTGTCTACGCTGTATTTGGACAAGGTAATCACAGATATGAGGGAAATAGCGTGCAACCCGCATCTCTGAGGGTTGCTCTACTTTAGAACCGTTTTCTTTGGCTGTGGGTCGCTCTACAGCTTTTGCTCAGACAGTTTTTCAGACTTTAAACATCTCAATGGCTTTGCGTAGTTTTTCGGCATTGTCGGACAGTGTTTCGACGATTCTTGCTAAACTTAAGATGGCAGCTGACTGTTCTTCGGTGGCGCTTGCGATTTGCTGGCTACCGCTGCCGATCTCAGAGGCGGCGGCAGCAACCTGTTCAATACGTTTGGTCATATCTTCTATGGCCAGTTTGATGGCCGAAAAGGCCTGGTTAGTGACATTCATAGCTTCACTGCCGGCCCGCACTTCCTGTACCATCTGCTGATACTGTTCGGCGGTACTTTTGGTCTCCATTTGGATATCCTGCACCAGTTGACTGATCCGGGAAGCAGCAGCATCGGTCTGCTGGGCCAGGTGGCGTACTTCCTCGGCTACGACGGCGAATCCTCTTCCGAATTCTCCGGCTCGGGCTGATTCAATTGCCGCGTTGAGGGCTAAGAGGTTGGTCTGCGCAGCAATGTCGAGAATCAGTTGGACAATGTTGCCGATTTCCTGCGACCGTTCTTGCAGTGCTGCCATGGAGCTAGTCACTGTCTGGGCCTGTCGGTCGATGGCAGCGATGCGGGCGGTTGTTTCGGCCAAGCGTCTGATTCCATCGTCAGCTTTGCTTGTAACTTCCTGCGATTTTTCTTCCATGAGCTTGGCATGCTCGCTGACTTGCTGGACGTTGGTAGCGAACTGATTAGCCGTGGCGGCAACTTCCTCGACGGAAGCGCTGACCTGGCTGATTCCAGCGCTAATCTCAACGGTATTTAATCCGACGCTGCCAGCGATATCGAGAATGCTGGCAACTGCCTCCCTTAAGGAGAAACACATTTCTCGCAAACGGTTCTGCAGATGTCCCAGCTCATCCCGACGGCTCACCGTGGGTAGGTCGATTCCCAGCTGCCCTTCGGCAATTTGATCGAGAATCCCGACTACAGAATTGAGGGGTGAGCAAACAGATAGCGATACCCAACGGCTCAGTACCACTCCGATGACAATCCCACCTGCGCTCAAAGCAAGAAGAAGTGTGTGGGCTGTGCGCTGTACAGTCTGGGCCTCTGCTTGCAGTCTTGCCGCTTCCGCCCTGAATTGCTGGGAGATCTGCTGCAGGAGTTGGTTGGCGGCATCGATGGTGGCAGATGCTGCCTTTGTCGCCTCCATGGCGGCTACCACACTACCGTTAATCACTTCATCGCTGAGAGCGGCGTACTCGCCTAGTTTAGTAGTGAAGCCGGCAAATAATTCCTGGATTTCGGCGTTAACGTCGGTTAGTCCTTCGGTGTAGTCTTCCCAGGTTGTGTGGATGTCGGTTAAGGCCTGGGTGAATCGCTCCGTGGCTTCGAGCATTTCGGCGTGGGAACCTGCCATGGCTACGGCTTGTAAAGTCCGGTCCAACAGATACAATTTAGCTTCCATGGTACTGAGGAATCGCTCGTGGGTAGCTGTCGTGTTATAAATGGTATCCATGCTAGTAACTACTCGGTTAATACTCCAATAACCGACGAGTCCAATGAGTGCTCCGATGATGATGAGGATCAAAGTGACTCCGAGGATTTTGCGTCGGACCGGCCAATGATTAACAAACATTTCCAACACCTCCACTAATAGGAAAAAACAGGAAAACTCAAAAAAGCGGAGATCAAGTCCAGATTAGTGTGTAAATTCCTCAGTTATCAATAAGCTTATCTGATATACGCAATATTGCTTTGATCATTAATTTGTTTTTGCTCTTCTTGCCACTGAAGGTATTCACTCATATC
>JAAYHH010000154.1 GCA_012735435.1 Bacillota bacterium
AAAGGAATTAGCACTTCGATAGTTAATATAGTAAGTAGCAGCAGCAAAATATGGCATGGATCGCAATCTCGCCAAGGAGGCTAAGGACAGAAGTGCTGAAAGTATCCTCAAGATCTAACCCAAATTCTGTAGCCGGAGCTTTAGCAGGTGTTTTGCGAGAGCGGGGTTCAGCTGAGATGCAGGCTATTGGTGCAGGGGCAATCAACCAGGCGGTCAAGGCTGTTGCTATTGCCCGCGGGTTTGTAGCCCCCAGCGGCATCGATCTCATCTGTATTCCCGCATTCACCGACATCGAAATCGATGGTGAAGAGAGAACTGCTATCAAAATCATAGTGGAACCTCGCTAGTGTCCTAGCAATGAACATGTGTTGATTTGCCTGCCCAGACATTGGCTGCCGCCAATGGGGGCAGGTTTTTTTGTCCAAAATAAGTCCGAAGTCAAGTGAACTGGAGGTAAGAAGTGTGACAAAGGAAGGCATGAAATGGTATCGAGAAACGCTGATGGTTGATGCCCATAATGATGTCATTTCCAGGATGAGGGATGGGGGCCTGGATTTTTGTCAGCGGGAGTCTGCTACCCACAGTGACCTGCCCAGGCTGCTGGAAGCAGGGGTAAACCTGCAGGTTTTGGCTCTTTTTGCGCCGCCTAATTCCAATAAGAGCATAACACTGCAGAGGATCCTGTCCTATGCTGAGTATGCCCTGGATTGTATTGACCGGGATTCCAGGCTGCACCTTGTTAGAACAAAGGCAGATCTGGCAGCAGCAGCGCCGGGAGAAGACAAACTGGGGGTAATCTTGGGGGTGGAAGGCGGAGACTGTTTAGGTGAGGAATTGTGGATTCTGCGGCTCTTGTTTCGGCTGGGGGTTCGGCTGCTGACCATAACCTGGAGCAATCGCAATGCACTGGCTGACGGGATCTGGGAAAAGGATACAAAGGGCGGTCTTACTGTCTTTGGTAAGGAAGTTATCAAAAAAATGGAAGCCTTGGGCATGATCATCGACGTATCCCACCTAGCGCCAGCGGGCTTCTGGGATGTTGCCCAGGTGACTGCAGGACCATTTATTGCCTCCCATTCCAATGCTGCGGCAATTTGTCCCCACCCCCGGAATTTGACCGATGAGCAGATCCGGTGTATTGCCGATCGAGGCGGGGTAGTTGGTGTCAATTTTTGCGGACCTCATCTGACGGAGGCCGGCAGGGCCGCCATAGATGATGTCATCCAGCATATTGAGTATTTGTGGAAAGTGGCGGGAGAAGACCATGTTGGTTTGGGTACTGATTATGACGGCATCGATGTTCCGCCCAGGGGGCTGGAAGATGTAACAAGCTTACCCCGGCTGATTGAAAACCTAAAGCAAAGAGGCCACTCAGAGAAACGCCTGGAAAAATTCATGGGAGGCAATTTCCTTCGGGTTTTCAAGACGGTGCTGCCGGATTAAAGAATGACAGCATCCATCAGCACAGCTCCCAGTCTCCTAAACCTCATCTGCTAGCTGGAAGGTGGAGCAGGGGCCAGGTATGAAAAGTCGTCTAGTGTTAAATAATATCAAGCGAAGAGTGAGGCCCGGTTCCACCGGGGAAAGGAGGCGTGTATGTGACTGTTGTCAAGGTGGTAGAATTGGTGGGAGAATCTACTACCGGCTGGGAGGATGCCGTTCAGACCGCTGTCAAGGAGGCCTGCAAGACCATTAGGAACATCACCGGCGTTCATGTGAAAAACATGACTGGGACGGTAGACTCCAACGGTAATATTGTTGAGTACAAAGCCAACGTGGAACTAGCCTTCGCGGTAGAGGGAAGCTAGCCGTAACATCCGATTGAGCTGTATTGGTATCGGCGAGAAGAGGTGATGGAGATGGATTGGGTAGGTGCAGTCGTTCGTTTCATCGTGTCGGCATTGGTGCTGATGCTGGTGGGGTATATTGTGCCCGGTTTTGAAGTTATGGGGTTTACCAATGCCCTGCTGGCAGCAGTTGTCATTGCTGCCATTGGATGGGTGATAGAAGCCACATTAGGTAAGGACGTTTCTCCCTACAGCCGGGGGATCGTTGGATTTCTAGTATCAGCGGTGGTAATCTGGGCTGCCCAGTTTATCGTTCCTGAGATGCAGGTCTCGGTACTTGGAGCTCTCCTGGCGGCTTTTGTCATCGGGATCATCGATCTGTTCGTACCTACTACAGTAAGGTAATAACCCCTCGTTGACATTGGCTTCGAGGCCGCATGCTGAACATGAAGGCAAACGGCCCTTGGAAGGCACCCTCCTGGGTGCTTTCCTTTTTTTGCCGCAAAACTGCATAAAGTCCCTCAGTGCAGCGCATGATTCTAATAATGATTGCAAATGCCTGGGGGTGAGGGGCTCTGCAGCTAGATAAGGCTTTGGATAAGAACTTGTCACTACTTAATGAGCAGCTGGGTATTGATGTTAGTTTTGACGTCATCTTGCGGGAGATCAGGGTCGGCAGCAAAGATGCAGCCCTTCTCTTTCTCGATGGCTTTGTCCACGACTTGGCAACACAACAAGTGATATCAAGCCTCATGGAAGTCAAGCCTCAGGAGCTTGCCCCCCAAGCTGTCCAACGGCTTCTGGAAGAACATATTCCCCATTTTGAAACCTTTACCGTCAGTGACTTTGACGAACTTATCCACACTGTTCTATCTGGTCCCATGATTCTCTTGATTGATGGGGCAAGAGAGGCAATAGTAATCGATGTGCGGCAGTATCCCTCCCGCAGTATTGAGGAGCCGGAGCTTGAGCGGGTTACCAGAGGCTCCCGGGAGGGATTCTTGGAGACCGGCCTCTTTAATGCCAATCTCATCCGCCGACGCCTGCGGGATCCGGGACTGCGGTTCGAGGCCTTTCAGGTGGGCAAGCGCTCAGCCACAGATGTCTTTGTAGGCTACATCAAAGACATTGTAGACCCGGAGCTGCTCTCGGAGGTAAGACGGCGCCTTAATAGGATCAACGTATCGGCCTTGCCGCTAGGGAGCAAGAGTTTGGAAGAGTATCTGTTTGGAACAAAGCGCAATCCCTTTCCCGTGGTGCGGTATACAGAACGTCCCGATGTGGTGGCCGCCCATTTGCTGGAGGGTCATATAGTAATTATCACCGACACAACTCCCGCGGCCATGATCGTCCCGGTGACTGCTTGGCACTTCACTCAACATGCCGAGGATTACTTCAATAACCCTGTTGTCGGTACCTATATCCGTTGGCTGCGGTTTTTCGCCTTTCTCACAGCCTTTCTGCTGACACCTGTGTGGCTGGCCCTTGTTCAAAACCAAAGCGCGCTGCCGCCGATGCTGAGTTTCATCGGTCCCAAGGAGGAAGCTGCTGTTCCCCTATTTGTCCAGTTTGTGATCCTTGAGCTGGCCATCGACATGACGAGGATGGCCTTTATCCATACACCATCAGCGGTAGCTTCTTCATTGGGTTTGATAGCTGCTATTCTGCTAGGTCAGTTTGCCGTGGATGTGGGGCTGTTTGTCCCTGAAACCATTTTGTATCAGGCAGTGGCGGCCCTGGCCTTTTTCGCTATTCCCAATTATGAGTTTGGAATGGCTACCCGGTTATTCCGCCTTCTGGTCTTGATTTTGACCGGCTTGTTCTCCTTTTGGGGGCTAGCGGCGGGAGTGTTGGTGACGGTACTGGTAATGGCTTTTACCAAATCCTTGGGGCTTCCCTATCTCTGGCCGCTGATTCCTTGGCACTGGCCGAGCCTAAAGCGGCTGCTGTTTAGGTATCCCATTCCAACAGTCTCCAAGCGGCCTCCCTTCACCCGTCCTGTTGACGCCGATATCAAGGCAACTGAAGAGCAGCAAACAGGAAGTTCCGGCTCCGAGGAAGGCTCTGGATCCAAGGAGAACTCGCCTCAGCCTAGTGAAGGGAAGCGAGCACCAAAGCGGCCCAGGAAGGTCGGCAGGCGCACCGATGGGTCAACTGACCAAAGAGAGAACGGAGAGGACAGCTGATGGGCATTACAGTTGGTATCCCAAGGGCTCTTGCTTACCATGATTATTTCCCACTCTGGAAAGTGTTCTTATCTAGTCTAGGAGCCGAATTGGTGGTATCACCGCCTACCAACCAGGCCATTGTCAATGATGGCGTCCGCTTGGCGGTGGACGGCACCTGTTTGCCGGTGAAGATTTTCTACGGCCATGTCAGTTGGCTGAGTAAGGCCGGCGTAGACAGCATCTTCCTGCCCCGGCTAATCAGCGTAGCGCCAAAGGAATACATATGTCCCAAATTCATGGGATTGCCGGATATGATGGCTGCTGCCTTTCCCAATGGGCTGCGGTTTATTAGTCCAGTGATTAATCTGACCCATTCCTCCAGGTTGTTCTACCAGGAACTGGAAAAGGTGGGAAAGTGGCTGGGATGCACAGCCCCGGATACCCGGAGGGCTTGGGATAAGGCACTTGCTGCCCAGGAGAGTTACCAATCTTTCTTACAGGGTGGAAACTGGCCGGCTGAATACGAGACTCAACAGGATAAAGAAGCAGAGTTGACCGTCAGCAGGCCCCTGGATACTCCTAGCCTCCGTATCGGACTTCTGGGCCACAGCTATGTTGTCTATGACAAACTTGCCAGCATGGACGCTGTAAACCGCTTGCAGGGCATGGGAGTTGAGGTATTAACTGTGGACATGCTGCCTCCTGCCAGGATAGAAGCACAGGCTGCCCGCTGGCCAAAACGGATGTTTTGGACCTCCGGGCGGCGGATTCTCGGCGCCGCCTGGGAGTATACAGAGATGTCTGTTGACGGCATCATCTACATAACTGCCTTTGGGTGCGGTACAGATTCCCTAACTGCTGAGCTGGTAGAGCGCACTGTCCGCCGCCGGTCCCATATTCCCCAGCTGATTCTCAACATTGATGAACATACCGGCGAAGCCGGTGTCGTCACCCGCTTAGAAGCTTTTGTGGACATGCTCAGGTGGAGGCGAGGGCGATGAAAGTTACCTTCCCCCATATGGGGACCGCATACATTCCCTTTCGGGCATTAATTGAAGGCTTGGGTCATGAGGTCATCGTGGCACCTGCCTGTACCCAAAGGACCTTAAGTTTAGGAACCCGCTATGCACCGGAATCGGCCTGTCTGCCCCTCAAGATCAATATTGGCAACTACCTGGAAGCAGCGGAACTGGGCGCGGAAGCCATCGTCATGGCCGGAGGTATCGGACCCTGCCGGTTCGGATTTTATGCTTACGTCCAGCAGGAGATTTTGCGGGATATAGGCTGTGACATGGAGATGATCATTTTAGAACCCCCTGCCAGCGGGTGGCGGCCGCTCCTTGCCAGGCTCAAGTACTTGACCCAGGGTGTGAGTGCAGCCCAGATCACCCGCACCTTGCGGCTTACCTGGGCAAAACTGGTTGCCTGCGACCGCCTTGAACAGCTGAGTCTAACTGTAAGGGCCTATGAGATAAGGAAGGGCAGTACCACCAAGGCCTTGCAGCAGGCGTATCGAGAGGTGGATAGGGCAGACAGTGTAGATATGGTCAGAAGAGCCCTAGAAGAAGGCATCGCCAATCTCCAGTCGGTGCCGCAGGACCGGCAGCGCTCTGTTCTAGCCATCGGTGTAGTAGGAGAAATCTACACCATTTTAGAACCCTTCGTAAATTTCCGTCTCGAGGAGCAGCTGGGGGAAATGGGTGTTGTGGTCCGGCGGAAAATCTGGTTAAGCGACTGGATTTTCCATCATCTGGTGCTGTCGGCCTTCCGGAAACAGAGGGAGGCTCAGCTGGTTAGCTTGGCAAGACCGTACCTTCAGCATTTTGTCGGCGGGCATGGGCTGGAGTCAGTTGCCCACACGGTTCAATTGGCCCGTGGGGGCGTTGACGGCATCGTCCACATACTGCCCTTTACCTGCATGCCGGAAATCGTGGCCCAAAGTATACTGCCCTCGGTGGGTGAGGACTATCAGCTGCCGATTCTCACCGTGGTGGTCGATGAACACACCGGTATTGCCGGCATTCGCACTAGGCTGGAGGCCTTTGTGGATCTATTGGCAAGCAGCCGGGCGAAGGCCGGATCCCGATCAGAGAAGGGGAGACTTCTTACCCCGGCGGCAAGCCGCAGCAGCTGAGGGGATAAGCTGGGAGAAATACTCAGAAGAGAGGTTAAGCTTTGACGAATATGAGAGCATCTTACGGCAAGCACGATGTTTATCTGGGGATTGACGTGGGATCTGTCAGCACCAATTTAGTGGTGATGAGCGGTGCAGGGGAGGTGTATCACAAGGAATATCTCCGTACCCAGGGAAGGCCCATACCGGCGGTGCAGGCAGGGCTGGCCCGGGTCTACCAAAAGCTGCCGGACATCCAGATAAAGGGAGTGGGCACCACCGGCAGCGGCCGCCGCTTAGCCGCGGCCATTGCCGGCGCGGATATTGTCAAAAACGAGATCACCGCCCACGCGGCGGCAGCCACCCACTTCCACCCCGATGTCCAAACTGTCATTGAGATTGGGGGACAGGATTCTAAGATTATCATCTTGCGGGAAGGTGTAGTTACAGATTTTGCCATGAACACTGTCTGTGCAGCCGGCACCGGTTCGTTCTTGGATCAGCAGGCTGCTAGGCTTGGGATTCCCATCGCCGAGTTTGGCGAAATTGCCCTTCAGGCAAAGAATCCCGTGCGGATTGCAGGCCGCTGTACCGTCTTTGCCGAATCGGACATGATCCACAAACAGCAAATGGGCCACAGTGTTCCGGATATTCTAGCCGGTTTATGTGCAGCCATGGTGCGGAACTACTTGAACAATGTGGGAAAGGGCAAGGAAATCCGCCCGACGGTGCTTTTCCAGGGAGGGGTCGCAGCCAATCGGGGTATGTGCAAAGCCCTGGAAGATGAGCTGGGATATCCCATAATCGTACCGCGGGCCTTTGATGTGATGGGAGCTGTGGGAGCAGCCTTGCTAGCCAGAAGGCACATAGAAGAAAGCGGTCAAGAAACTAACTTCCGGGGATTTGCCGTAAGTCAAGCCCGCTACAGTGCCGGCAGCTTTGAATGCTCCCATTGTGCCAACCGCTGCGAAATTGTCAATATTTCCATGAATGGCAAGCTCGTCGCCCGCTGGGGATCCCGCTGCGGACGCTGGGAACAGGATGAGATTGCGTACCATAGTCCGATTGACCACCTTCAGGAGCTATGTTATCATTAGACGTAAATTGTTCTTGCAGTTGGGAGAACGAGGGGGCCAGAGGATGAGACTGCGGGGGACCATGAGCATTGACCAAAGGGGTCATTTGCTCATCGGTGGTTGTGACACGGTGGAACTAGCCCACCAGTACGGGACACCGCTTTATGTAATAGATGAAGCCGCATTGCGCCAGAAAGCCAGGGAATACCGCCGGGCTTTCGGTCATTATATACCTGGTAGTGAAGTAATTTACGCAGGCAAAGCACTGCTTACTTCTGCAATCTGCAGGATCATAGATGAAGAGCAGCTCTCCTTAGATGTGGTATCTGGCGGGGAACTCTATACTGCATTAGTTGCCGACTTTCCACCTGAGCGGATCTACTTCCATGGAAATAATAAATCTCCTTCCGAATTGGCCATGGCTGTTACCCATAGGATAGGCCGGATCGTAGTTGATAATCTCCATGAACTTAAGCTGCTCCAGGAGATTGCTGCTGCTCTGGGCGCTGAGGTCAAGATCCTCATGCGGATCACGCCCGGTATCGAGACCAATACCCATGCCTATATCCAAACGGGCCAATTCGATTCCAAGTTTGGTTTCCCCCTGGGTACTGAGGAAACCATGGCTGCCATAGAATGCGCGGCGCGGCGCATGCCCAATATCCGCCTTATGGGCCTGCACTGCCATATAGGTTCTCAAGTCATGGATCTTCGGTCCTTCGGGCTTGCCGCAGAGTACATGGTGGGGTTTATGGCGAAAATCCGGGATGAATTGGGGTTGGAGCTGGAAGAACTGGATTTAGGCGGTGGACTGGGAATTCGGTACCGTGGGGATGATGAGCCGCCGGAACCTGAAGAGTATGCCCGGATCATCAGCCAAACTGTCACCTCTGCCTGCAGTGAACTAAACCTGCCGATACCGAAGATTATGGTCGAACCAGGCCGGTCCATCGTAGGGGAAGCCGGTACGACTCTCTATACCGTGGGGGCTGTGAAGGATATTCCCAATGTGAGGCGGTATGTGGCCGTTGACGGGGGGATGACGGACAATCCCCGGGTAACTTTGTATCAGGCGGTTTACGAAGCGTGTCTAGCCAATAAGGCAGCAGAAGAGCCCAGGGATTTGGTCACCGTTGCCGGCAAGTGCTGTGAATCCGGTGATGTGCTGATCAAGGACATCATGCTGCCTCCTGTTGAGCCGGGAGATATCTTAGCGGTTTTTTCCACCGGTGCATACAACTATTCAATGGCCAGCAATTACAATCATCTGCCCAGACCGGCCATGGTTACAGTTTACCAGGGCATGAGTGAGGTCATTGTTGAGCGGGAGACATACGCAGATCTGATCCGGTTGGATCGCATACCGCCGAGGCTCGCGGCTTCCCGGAAAACTGCAGCGGAAATCACGAAATCGGCAGCAGCTAAATGAATTCGGCCCGGCCTGAATCCACGGAGGGGAGATTCTAAGTGAATATTCGACAACTGATCTTGACGGTTCCGGCCATCCTCTTTGCTATATCTATCCATGAGTTTTCCCATGGGATGGCGGCATACAAGCTGGGAGATCCTACCGCCAAGTACCAAGGGAGGCTGACATTAAACCCGCTGGCCCATCTTGATCCGCTGGGTGCCCTGATGCTGGTGCTTTTTCGATTTGGCTGGGCTAAACCGGTAATGGTCAATCCCTATTATTTTAAAGACCCCCGCCGGGGCATGATGCTGGTCAGTTTAGCTGGTCCCATGGCTAATATAGCCGCCGCCTGGTTCTTTCGCATCTTGCTCATGTTTCTGCCGTATCAGTTTCCCGGACAAGTGGGTTCGGTGGTGTACTTGTTCCTCTGGTTGAATATTGTCATCAATATCGGCCTTGCTGCCTTCAACCTCCTTCCCATACCGCCCCTGGATGGCTCGAAGATCCTGGCAGGTATATTGCCGGCCCGCTATGAGTTTACTTTCCAGCAGCTGGAGGCTTACGGCCCCGTAATCCTGCTGCTGCTTCTGGTAAGCGGCATTGCCGGCAGGCTCATGGCGCCAATAGTCGCTTTCCTGAGCCGCTTGATCTCCATTTTTCCCGTGGTGTAGGTATGCAGCCGGGGCTCGATAAGAGAGTCTGCCGCAGCTCCTTGAGTTCAGCCGGGGAGTCCAGCGGCTAAACCTTTTGCTTGAGGCGGCATCCGTCCGGGGGTCAGTATCTATGAGCTATCGTGTACAGTTAGATGTTTTTGATGGTCCTCTCGAGCTGCTTCTCCACCTATTGGAACAGGAAAAGCTGGATATCCGGGATATTGAGATCTCCCGAATAACCCGGCAGTACCTGGATTACTTAGCAACCATGCAGGAGTATGACCTAGAAGTAGCCGGCGATTTCCTGGTTATGGCAGCAACACTCCTTCAGATTAAGGTGGGAGCACTTCTGCCGGATGCAGAGACCGAACTGGAAACTGAGGACCAAGAGATAATCTACAGCCGGGATGAGCTTATCCGGCGGTTATTGGTTTACCGTCAGTTTCGGGAAGCAGCTAGGCAGCTTGCAGATTTGGCCCGTATCCGCCGGCAGGTCTACCCTCGGCCCATATCCCTTTTAGGTCCCAAAGGGCCGCTGGTGTATACCAATCCAGTTGGAGATGCCACGGTGCAGGATCTAGCTTCTATCTATGCCAATACCTTGCTCAACTGGCAGGCCCGGGAAGAGGTTAGGCAGATTAAGCGACGGGCAATTGATTTGAATGCAAAGATCGGCGAGGTGGCCCTCTTAGTTCAGAAACACTCACGGCTGATGTTTGATGAGCTTTTGGGGAGACAGCCGACCAAGACTGATGTTGTGTATACCTTCCTAGCTGTCTTGGAATTGGTCAAGCAGGGAATTGTTCGGGTGTCTCAATCCGGTATAGATGAACCTATTATTATTTCTTTCGATAAGGAGTAGCTAGACTATGTCGCCTCAAAGGGCCAAGGCTGTTTTGGAAGCCATTATATTTGCAGCGGCTAAGCCAGTTCCCCTCAAGAATTTGGCAGCTGCCATCGGCTGGGAAGAGCCGATGACAGAACTGCTGCTGGCAGAGATGATGCGGGAGTATCAACAGCCCCGGAGGGGTATTGAACTCTGCAAGGTCGCTGGAGGTTATCAGTTTGCCACCAAGCCGTGGATGGCACCGTATCTTGAAGCCTTTCAGCGGCCTGAGGTAACCAGCGGCTTATCCCAGGCTGCCCTTGAGACCTTAGCCATCATCGCCTACCGCCAGCCGGTAACCAAGGTGGAGATTGAAAATATTCGAGGAGTCAGGTCGGATTCGGCCATCAACAGCCTTCTGGAAAGGGAGCTTATTGAGGAAAAAGGACGGCAGGACGCACCGGGACGTCCCATTTTGCTGGGTACTACCCAGCGGTTTCTCGAGTGTTTTGGTCTCGCGGATCTGGGAGACCTGCCTCCTCTACCCAAAATACCTAATAAGTAGTAAATCGCGGCAAATTGAGCAAGCTAAACCGGGTGAGGCAGATGTACCTCTATGTCGGTTTAGCTTTTTTTGTCGTTTGTGTGCTGTTCCTTTCGATTCCCTTCCGGATTATCCTCAATTACCATTTGCAGCAGGGGGAGGATCTTCTCTGGGTGGAGGTGTCCTGGCTGGGTCTTCCGCTGGTCCGGAGGTTCATCCCAGTATTGTCGGACGCGGATTCTCCATCAGAGGAAGATGAAGCAGGGGAAGCTGAGTTAACATCAATCATCAATGCTCTGGCTCGCTGCTATCATTTCGTCTTTGACACTGCCCATGTAATCATGCATGGGGAGCATCCTATGGGCAGCCGCCACAATCCCCTGTACCATTGGGTTTTGAAGTATTTTTCTCGAGATACGGTCCGCTTCATGCGGCAAATAGAGGAGCTCAAGTGGTCAACTACCATCGGGCTCGGCGATGCCGCGGCTACCGCCATTCTTGCCGGTGCACTCCTGGGGCTGAAGGGTGCAGGATTTGCTTGGCTGCAGCGGAAAATTCAGATAGACCCAGCTAGGCTCAACTGGCAAGTTCTTCCCCATTATGGAGGCCTGTGGATAGAAGTCAGCATCCACTGCATATTAAGGGTCAATACCGGTCATATTATCATCACAGGTATCGCAAAGTCTTTTCAGTCCCTATTCCAGAAAGCGGCCTGGTGGAGAAAGCAGTTGGCCGCTGTAGAGGAGTGAGTTCCGTTGAGCAGTGGGTCCGGTCATCCCATTGAAGGCCTGATGCAGACCGTGATGGACAGCCTAAAAGAAATAGTGGATGTCAATACCATCCTCGGCGACCCGGTAGAGACCCCCGATGGAGCGGTAATCCTGCCGGTTTCCCGGGTATCCTTTGGGTTTGTGGCTGGCGGTACCGATCAGCCTTACATAGGTGAACAGGAAAAGAACGCCAAGGATACCCAGTCTTCAGCTGAGACCCGTCCCTTCGGCGGCGGCAGCGGTGCCGGCATATCGGTAAGTCCTGTAGCTTTCTTGGTGGTGCGCCAGAATGAGGTTAGATTGATGCCGGTGGACAGCAACGCAATTTATGACCGCTTGCTTGATCTTGCTCCGAAGCTCCTTGACCAGCTCCAGGGGACGGTGAGTCGAAAGCAGTATACGGAAAAACCGGCCTGGGCATACGACGGCGGGCGCAACAATCACTAGGGCATTTTGTTCGATGCCTTTAGTTGATGAAGTGTCCATCAGGATAAGCAGGAAAGATGACTAGAATGAAGAAAAAACTGGTTTGCTGCGTTGTTGGATGGCTTGCTGCATGTTGTTTGCTGCTTTCGGGAAGCCCTTTTGTGTTATGCAGTGAAGCTGGCGAGAAGCTGAACATTTCTGCCAGCGCGGCAGTTGTCATGGATCAGCAAACAGGCCAGGTGCTTTGGGCCAAAAACCCCAATTGGCGGCGGCCTATGGCCAGCTTGACCAAGATCATGACAGCGGTGCTGGTCCTTGAGCACTGCGATCTCAATGAACCGGTGTTAGTCAGCAGGGAGGCGGCCAGGACGCCGGGCTCCTCCATGTATCTGCGGGCTGGCGCCAGTTATTCGGTTCAGGATCTGCTGTGGGGTCTGATGCTGGCTTCCGGCAATGATGCGGCAGAGGCATTGGCCCAGCATGTTGCCAAAACTACCGGTGACTTTGCAGTTTTTATGAACAAGAAGGCTGCCCTCTTAGGTGCCCATAACACCCAATTTACCAATCCCCACGGGTTGCCAGATGACAACCATTACTCCACTGCCTATGACATGGCACTGATTACCCGCTATGCCATGTCCATTCCGCAGTTTGCAGCGATTGTCGCTTCCCCGAGAAAAGTGATCTCCGAACCTATGTCAAGGGAGGAAGCGGGGGAGACCAGCCGTCCCATCTACAACAAGAATCGGCTCCTTTGGCAGTATGAAGGAGCCAACGGTGTCAAGACCGGATATACTGCGGCTGCCGGCCGGTGCTTGGTAGCATCAGCTGCCAAGTACGGCAGGCAGGTAATTGTGGTAGTCCTTGATGCTCCCCGCATGTGGGAGGATGCAGCGGCTCTTTTGACCTACGGCCTTGAGGAATTTGAAAACCTGCGGGTAGTGGAGAAGGGGCAGAGCGTTGGAACCATTGGAGTTGCCCAAGGGCTAAGTGACATCATACCGGCGGTCAGTGCTCAGGATGTGTGGGTGACAGTTCCTAAATCCCAGCGGGATGCTTTAGAAGTTGACTATATCATCTATGAAGGGATCACCGCTCCTATCCAAAAGTGGGCGCCGGTAGGCAAGCTCCAGGTCAAGACCGGAGATGATGTGTTGGCTGAAGTTCCCCTGCTGGCCGGCAAAGAGGTAGCGGACCGCACCTTAGGCGGATTCCTTAAGCATTTTTCCCGCCGCCTGCACCGGCTCTTGTTGGCTCCCTAAGTGAAACAGGGGGCCTTTGACAGGGTTTGACACTTAAAGAGCAGTATAGTATACTTGGCCCCAGATCGCCAGCCAGTTTTTGGTTAGGGGATATTGGGGATTGTTTTTTGTAAACCAGGGCGGGTGATGGTTGTGGCAATGGAACGGCTGCAGAAGGTGCTGGCCCGCTGTGGAGTTGCTTCCCGGAGGGCCAGTGAAGAACTAATTACAACTGGCAGGGTGAAGGTTAACGGCAAAGTAATTACAACCTTGGGAGTGAAGGTCGATCCGGCCGTTGACCGGATTGAGGTGGATGGTCGGCTGATTCGGCCTTCTTTTTCTAAAGTCTATTATATTCTGTACAAGCCCACCGGTGTAATTTCATCCTGCCGAGATCCCCAAGGAAGGGTCACAGTGCTGGACCTGCTCCATGGGGTCAAAGAACGGGTGTACCCGGTGGGGCGCTTGGATTATGATAGTGAAGGTCTGGTGTTTCTCACCAATGACGGTGAAACTGCCCAGATTTTAGGCCACCCCCGTTATCAAGTGCGGAAAAGCTATTTAGTAGAGGTCCAAGGTTTTCCCAGCGAGAAGGCAATTTCCCGCCTCCGTCGGGGGATTAAGCTTTCTGACGGCTGGACTGCCCCTGCCCAGGTGAAGATCCTTCAGCGGCTGAAGGATACGACGATTTTGACCTTTGATATCCACGAAGGTAGGAATCGGCAGATCCGCAGGATGTGTGAGGCAATAGGTCATCCAGTGGTATCTTTGAAGCGCTTTCGCATGGGTCCCCTTGACCTGGAGGGTCTGGAGCCCGGCCAGTTCCGGCGGCTTAAGCCTCGGGAGGTTAAAGAGCTCCTTTCCTTCGCGGCCAAAGCAAAGGAAGCTTTCCGAAGGAGAAAGTAAGGTGAATCCATGGGTAGAGTGGTTGTGATAGGCGGCGGGGCTGCTGGGATGATGGCGGCGGGAACAGCCGCCCAGACAGGCTGTGAAGTGGTTCTCTTGGAGAAGAACAGTATTTTGGGCAAGAAGCTGCTCATTACCGGCAAGGGACGGTGCAATTTGACCAATGCCTGCGAAATTGAAGAGGTGATAGGCCGCTTCGGCGGAGGAGGCAAATTCCTGTACAGTGCGTTACACGCCTTTCCTCCCCTGGCAGCTTGGCAGTTTTTTACCGACCGGGGCCTTGAACTGGTAGTGGAACGGGGACGGCGGGTGTTTCCCGCCTCGGGAAAGGCTGCAGACGTTGTGAAGGTGCTGATGGATTATCTTCGGCAGGAAGGTGCAGCTGTTAGACTCAATTCCCCGGTTGCGGAAATCGTCACACGGGGCGCAAAGCCCCGGCACATCACTGGAGTGAAGTTGGCCGATGGGAGCTTTTTATCTGCTGATGCTGTGATTTTAGCCTCCGGCGGAGCCTCATATCCCGGCACAGGCTCCACCGGCGACGGCTATATCATGGCAGAAAGGCTGGGGCACACCCTTCAGCCCCTTTACCCTGGTCTGGTACCCCTTAAGGCGAAGGAGGAGTGGGTCAAAGAAGCCGCGGGGCTGAGCCTTCGCAATGTGCGGGCAAAGCTTTTGGATGGTGAAGAGCTGCTTGGGTCGGAATTCGGGGAGATGGACATTACCCATTTTGGGGTCGGTGGTCCGATTATTCTTACTTTAAGCCGCTTTGTGGCGCCCCGGGTACAGCAGGGAAAGACCCTGCGGTTGGAGATTGACCTAAAGCCTGCCCTTGATGATGAACGTCTCGATGCTCGGCTGCAGAGAGACTTGCAAAAGTATACCCGGAAATCCCTCAAGAATGCTCTCAAAGATCTTTTGCCCAAGGTCCTGATACCTGTAGTCATTACTTTATCCGAGATTCCCCCAGATCGACCTGCCCACCAAATTACCAGGGAGCAGCGGTACCGGCTCCTGCGGCTGCTGAAAGGGCTGCCTCTGACTATCACCGGAACCCTTCCCCTGTCGGCGGCCATAGTCACCCAAGGGGGCGTCACGTTAGCTGAAGTTGATCCCCGCACAATGGCCTCCCGGCTGGTGAAGGGGCTGTTTTTTGCCGGTGAGGTCCTTGACCTTGCTGCAGACACAGGGGGGTTCAACCTGCAGGCCGCGTTTGCCACCGGCTATGTGGCGGGCCGCCATGCAGCCCGGGCTGCCGGTGCAAAAGCTTTGCATTGATTTTACCCCTGTGGTAAGATATCTCTAAATCTATCGGCAGATGGAGGTCAGATAAATGCTGTCATTGCCTATGACTCGGGGAATCCGGGGCGCAATAACTGTAGACGAAAACACGGAAGCTGCCATTACCGGTGCAGCCTGGCGTCTTACCCAGGCGATGATGAGTGCCAACCAGGTTGAGGTTGGGGAAATTGCCTGCATTATTTTCTCCGTCACCCCAGATTTGGATGCTGCCTTCCCCGCAACTGGGGTCAGGCTGGCAGGTCTAACAACAACTCCGCTGTTTTCTACCAGGGAGATTCCGGTTCCCGGCAGCCTCCCCCGCTGCATCAGAGCTTTAATGCTGGTTTCAACTAACCTCAAGCAAGATGAGATACGGCATATATACCTGGGAGAAGCAGCCAAGCTGCGGCCGGACCTAGATGGCGGACAAGCTGATGAGGCTGATAGACCAGGGGATGGGATGCCAAGTTATCGAAAAACCATTCTGGATATTGCTCCATACCAGCCGGGCAAGCCCATCAGCGAACTGAGGCGGGAGAAGGGCCTGACTGATATCATCAAACTGGCTTCCAATGAAAACCCCCTGGGACCGTCCCCGAAGGCTGTAGCGGCGGTGCAGCAGTCCTTGACTTCATTACATATTTATCCAGACGGTAACTGCTTTGAGCTGCGGGAATCGCTGGCCAAGAGGTTGGGCGTTGAGGATATGGAGCTGATCTTCGGCAATGGTTCCGATGAAGTGATCAAGATGCTGGGCCTGACTTTCTTGGAACCGGGAGATGAGGTCTTGGTCTGTGAGCCCACCTTTAGTGAATATGCCTATGCCGCCAACTTAATGGGGGCAAAGCTTAGAACTCTGCCCCTCAAAGACCATGCCTTCGATCTAGAAGGGATGCTGGCGGCGATTAATCCTAAGACTAAAATGGTGTTTATTTGCAATCCCAACAATCCTACCGGCGCCTATGTAAAACAAGGGGCAGTAGACGATTTTCTGACTAAGATTCCGGAGCATGTCCTCGTGGTCTTTGATGAAGCCTATTATGAATATGTGACAGCCGCTGACTATCCGGACACCATCAGCTATGTAAAAGAAGGACGCAACGTCGTGGTTCTTAGAACTTTTTCCAAGATCTACGGGTTGGCTGGCCTCAGAATCGGCTATGGTGTGGCTCCTGGACATATAGCCCAGCTGGTTCACCGGGTTAGAGAACCCTTTAATGTCAATGCGGCAGCTCAAGTCGCTGCTCTAGCTGCCCTGGAGGATGAGGAGCATGTCGCTAGGAGCCGTGAGCTGAATGAAGCCGGCAAGGCTTGGTTGTATCAGGAGCTGGCCAAGCTAGAGCTGGATTATGTCCCAAGCCAAACGAACTTTATCTTTATCGATCTTAAGCAGGACAGTCAGATTGTTTACCAGCGCCTCTTGGACCGGGGGGTTATTGCCCGCAGCGGAGGTGTGTTTGGATGTCCTACTTGGCTTAGGGTGACTATTGGTACTGAAGAGGAAAACCAGAGGTTCATAGAGGCCTTGGCAGAAGTCGTGGGAAGATAAAAGGCCGGCCCTGGGCTTTAGGTAAGGGAGTGGGTAAGAAATGATTATAGTCATGGAACGGAACGCATCTCCCAAGCTGGTGGATTCAGTAACCGCTAGGCTTGAACAACTGGGGTTCAAGGTTCACCTTTCTGTGGGTGTTGAGCGAACCATTATTGGAGTCATCGGGGAAAAGCGGCCTGAGTACATGGAACAGCTGGCTGCCATGGCAGGAGTTGAAAGTATTGTCCCCATCCTCCGTCCCTTTAAGCTGGCCAGCCGAGAATTTCATCCCGAACCCACAAAGGTGCAGGTTGGGAATGTAACCATCGGCGGTGAGGAGATAGTTGTCATGGCTGGTCCCTGTGCCGTGGAGAGCGAGGAACAGATCTTGACCATCGCTAGAAAGATTAAGGCGGCCGGTGCCCAAATTTTGCGAGGAGGCGCCTTTAAGCCCCGCACATCCCCCTATTCCTTCCAAGGGTTAGAAGAAGAGGGTCTTAAGCTCCTAGCCCTGGCCAGGGAGGAGACAGGACTGCCGGTTGTTACGGAGGTCGTTAATCCCCGGGACATTGAACTGGTGGAAAAGTATGCAGATATGCTGCAGGTCGGTGCCCGCAACATGCAAAATTTTACCCTTTTGCGGGAGATAGGGCAGTCAAAGAAGCCTGTTCTCCTCAAGCGGGGTCTAGCTGCCACTGTTGAAGAATGGCTCATGGCTGCAGAATACATAATATCCGGCGGCAACAGCAATGTAGTCCTGTGTGAGCGGGGGATTAGAACATATGAAACAGGTACCCGCAATACTCTGGACCTAAGTGCTGTCCCGGCGGTCAAGCATTACAGCCACTTGCCCATTATCGCCGATCCCAGCCACGGAACCGGCCGGTGGCGGTATGTTAAGCCAATGGCTAAAGCTGCCATTGCCGCCGGTGCCGATGGACTGATGATAGAAGTACATTGTCGGCCGGAGGAAGCTCTCTCCGATGGTGCTCAATCCCTGACACCGGACAATTTCCGGCAGCTGATGGCGGAAATCAAGGCGGTGGCAGAGGCCGTAGGCCGGAAAAGCACTGAACCAGTGGTGGTCTGAGTCATGGAAAGACAAACAATAGCAGTCATTGGGCTGGGATTGATCGGGGGCTCTTTGGCATTTCGCTTGAGGAACAAAGGGTACCGGGTCATCGGGTATGACGTATCGGAGGAACGGACACAGACGGCCTTTCACCTGGGAGCCATCAGCGAAGGCCGGAGCAGCGCGGCAGAAGCGGTAAAAGAATGCGATGTTGTTTTTATCGCAGCACCGGTGGGAGCCATTGTCCCCATAGTTGAGGAGATCATGCCCCACACCCGGCCAGAGGCAATTGTCACCGATGTGGGCAGTGTAAAGCGTCCCATCATGGAAAAAGTTGAGCTTCTCAAGCCTTCCTTTACCTTCATCGGAGGCCATCCCATGGCCGGCTCTGAGCAAGGGGGCATCGAGGCAGCGGATGCCAACCTATTTGAAAACGCTGTCTATGTTCTGACCCCCATCAGTGAAGATGCTGCTCGGGAAGAGTCCCTTAAACAGCTGGCAGAACTGATTGAATCTGACCTGGGAGCTACCGTGATGTTAATGGAGCCCAAGGTTCATGATGAAGTGGTGGCAGCTGTCAGCCACCTGCCCCATATTGTTGCTGCGGCTTTGGTCCATGCCTTGGGCAGAACCGCTGAGAAAACTCCAGCGGCTCTAGCCCTGGCTGCCGGCGGGTTTAGGGATACTACTAGAATAGCATCGGGCTTGCCGGATCTTTGGGCAGATATATGCCTTCACAACCGGGCACCGGTGCTCCGTACCATTGCTTTCATACAGGATGCCCTGGAGGAGGTCCAGGAGGCACTGCTGACCCAGGATGCCGATGGGCTGGAGGAATTTTTTGCCTTTGCCAGAGCTCTGCGGGCTGAAGTTCCGGCAGCCCAGAGGGGCCTGCTCCCGCCGCTGTTTGATGTCATGGTCCCGGTTCCCGACATGCCGGGAGCCATCAGTGCAGTCACCAGCCTGCTGGCCAGCGCAGAGTTGAATGTAAAGGATATCAGCATAGTCCGGCAGCGGGAAGGAGAGGTAGGGGCACTGCGGATCGGGCTGGCCGATGGTCCATCCCGTGACCGGGCCCTGGAGATCCTGCAGGTAGGGGGATATAAGGCCTATCGGCGCTAGATGTCGTTTACCGTTTGCTTAGGAAAGCGGGGAAGAAACAGTTGATCTTGGAAGTAAAGCCAAGTCGAGGGCTTAAGGGTAGAGTGAGGGTTCCCGGCGACAAATCTATTTCCCACAGGGCGGCTTTATTGGGAGCCATGGGCCAAGGGGTAACCAGGATAGAAGGATTCTTGGAAAGCGAGGACTGCCTCGCAACTTTGCACTGCTTGTCACTTCTGGGAACCCCAATTAAGCGCCTTGGTCCCGGCAGCTATGAGATCCACGGACAGGGCTGGGATGGGTTTCAGGAACCTAATGATGTGCTGAACTGCGGTAATTCCGGGACCACCATGCGGCTCCTAATGGGAGTTCTTGCCGGTCAGCCCATTTTTTCTGTGTTGACCGGTGATGCATCTTTGCGCACCCGTCCCATGGGACGGGTGATTGAGCCTCTCCGGAGCATGGGGGCCAAGATCTTCGGTCGAGCAGGGGACACCAGGGCTCCCCTGGTAATTCTGGGCAGCGGAAACCTTGAAGGCAAGACCCACCTCCTGCCGGTGGCCAGTGCCCAAGTCAAGAGTGCTTTGCTCCTTGCGGGGTTGAGGGCTAAGGGGATTACAGTGGTTACCGAGCCGGGCCCTTCCCGCAACCATACAGAAGTGATGTTGCAGCAGATGGGGGTGCCGGTGAGGGTCGATGGATTGACAATAGCGGTAGAGGGCGGCACTCTGCCTAGAGGAGGGCAGGTCATTGTCCCAGGAGATATTTCTTCAGCAGCTTACTTGATGGTAGCTGCTGCTGTTTTGCCCGATTCGGATATCACAATCGAGAATGTGGGCATAAACTCAACTAGGGCAGGCATCATCAAAGTCCTGCAGTCCATGGGGGCTGATCTGCAAATAGAGCCGCTGCCCGGCGGCGGTGAGCCTAAAGCCAATATCAGGATTCGGACTTCCCATTTGCGGGCCACTGAAATTGGCGGCTCCATTGTACCCACCCTCATAGATGAACTGCCGGTTCTCGCTGTAGCCGCCGCTTTTGCCCAGGGAACCACCCTTGTTAGAGATGCCGCTGAACTCCGGGTCAAAGAGTGTGACCGCATAGCTGCCGTTACCCAGGAGCTGGGGCGGTTGGGAGTTGACATTGAGGAGAGAGCCGACGGCTGGGTGATACAGGGAGGTGGAAGTCTCACAGGGGGAAGGGTAAGCGGCCGGGGAGATCACCGGATTGTAATGGCACTGACGGTGCTGGGTTTAGGGATGAAATCACCGGTTGAAATTAAGGATGCTGAGGCCATATCAATCTCTTTTCCTGAATTTGTAACCACCTTGAAGGAACTGGGGGCAGAGATAGAGGAAAGAGCTGCCAACCCCCAGGATAGACAGGCTATATGATGAAAGGGAATTCTTTCGCAGGACTGCAGGTTGTTCTTGGCGAATAGTACATGGGATTATCTTTGTTTGATAGAACATGCTCCTGATGGGAAGGGGATATCTTCAGCCAATGAAATGCAATATCGCCATTGATGGTCCGGCAGGGGCAGGCAAGAGTACAGTAGCAAGGATCCTGGCAGAGCGGCTTGGGTATCTGCATGTAGATACCGGGGCATTGTACAGAGCACTGACCCTGCTGGTCTTGCGCAAAGGAATAGATCCGACAGACGAATCAGCCATAGCCCAGCTCTTTGATGATGCTGAGATCGATATGGTTTCAGAGCCGGGCGGGGTGAAAGTCTTGCTAAATGGAGAAGATGTGACCGAAGCCATCAGGGATCCGAAGGTCAGCGAAATCGTGTCGGTTGTGGCCCAGCACTCCAAGGTGAGGGAGCATTTACTGCACCTGCAGCGTCAGCTGGCCGCCGGCGGTGGAGTAGTGATGGATGGAAGAGACATTGGTACAGTGGTTCTCCCCGATGCCCAGCTGAAGATATTCTTGACTGCCAGCGCCGAGGAACGGGCCCGAAGGCGGATGAAGGAATTACGCAATCAGGGGCATAAAGTTACATACAAGGATATTCTCCTTTCTATTCGGGCCAGGGATAACTTAGATGCAGAAAGACCAGTTGCACCGCTGAGGGCGGCGACTGATGCCATCCCGTTGGATACTACTGGCAAGGATCTAGATACCGTGGTAGAAGAGATACTAGGATATCTTTCTGAAGTTGGAAGGTGCGATGGGTGCTCTACGGATTTGTAAGAAGCTTATTGAGGTTGATCTGGAAGCTCTATTTTCGATGGGAAGTATATGGGAAAGATAACCTTCCTGCTGCCGGCGGAGCCCTTTTGGCAGCCAATCATGTCAGTTATTTGGATCCGCCTCTGATGGGTTGTGCAGTTGACCGCCACGTGCATTTTATGGCCAAGAAGGAGCTTTTTGCCATACCGGGCTTAGGATGGCTGATGCGGCGCTTCGGATCTTTCCCAGTGGATCGGGGAGGCGCTGACCGAAAAGCTATCCGGAAAGCACTGGAAGTGCTGCGGTCCGGTCATGTGGTGGGTATTTTCCCGGAAGGCACCCGGGGTGACGGCAAGACTTTGCTTAAGGCCCAGCCCGGGACGGTGCTTTTGGCGGCAAAGGCAGGTGTGCCCATTGTTCCCATGGCCATCACCGGTGTAGAGCGGGTTCTGCCGCCGGGACGGTGGTTTCCAAGGCCGGCAAAGATCAGAATATTTATTGGTGAGCCCATTGAGGTCCCGGCAAATGAATCCGGCACCTCCCGGGAGGTTCTGGAAAAATACAGCTTATTGCTCATGGAAAGAATCGACGGGCTGCGCTCTTTTCACGAACCTGCCGCTGCGGGGAAAACTGCTGTTAAAGTATAAAGACAGCTTTCGGCCTTTGGATAAATTCTGGATTTTGCCGTTAGTCGGGTCATTATACAGGGATTTTCATGACTTTCTAGGCAAAGAGTGACTCCATAGGGAGGGTTTGGCCCGGCGATAAAGAACAAATAGACCTAAGGGCAAGTGTTTTTTGTTGCCGTCGGTGGCCAATACTACTGGCAGGAGGGAAAAGATGGCTTGATTGTTGAGTTAGCGGATAATGCAGGGTTCTGTTTTGGGGTAAAGCGTGCCATCGAGACGGCTATCAAGACAGCGGAGGAGAACAAAGGTGTTTCCATCCACACGTTAGGCCCTTTGATCCACAGCCCCCAGACTGTAGCCCGCTTATCTGGACTGGGCATCCAGGTAGCTGATAAGATAGAAGACATTGACAGCGGCGTGGTCATTATCCGAAGTCATGGTGTGCCCCCCCAGACCATAGAACGTGCCCGAGGAAAAGGCTTACAAGTAGTGAACGCTACTTGCCCCTTTGTAGTACGAGCTATGACCTGGGCAGCCCAGCTTAGGGAAGATGGCTATCAGGTAGTGATCGTTGGTGACCGGGAACACCCTGAGGTAATTGCCATCCTAGGGGCAACTGACAACACCGGGATTGTCGTTGGGACCCCGGAAGAGGCTGCTGCACTTCCCACCTGTGAAGCCTATGGGGTAGTGGCCCAGACAACGCAATCCTTGTCTAATTTCCGGGCTTGTATAGCTGAGTTGGTGGGGAAAGCCCGGGAAGTGAAGTTTTATGACACAATTTGTACTGCAACCGCCCGTAGACAGCAGGCAGCAAGGGAGTTAGCATCTCGAGTTGATGTCATGCTGGTAGTGGGGGGACGCAATAGCGCCAATACCACTAGATTGGCGCAGATTTGCCAGGAAAGCGGAGCACGCACTTACCATATCGAAACGGCTGATGAAATTGAACCAAGCTGGTTCCGCCCGGGAGATAAGGTAGGTGTCACCGCAGGCGCTTCAACGCCTAACTGGCTCATTGAGGAGGTAGTGCAACGGATGACAGAGTTTGACGGAATGCAGGAACAGGAAGTAAAAAATGCCCAGGCGGCAACGGTGACCGAGGAGGCTGTGGAGGCTAATCCCGAGGTTGAGGCCGATGCAGCTCAGGATGCTGTTCAGGATGCTGCTCAGGAGCAGCCGGTGGAAACAGCAGCTGAGGACAATCCGGTTGAACCTGAGGGAGAAGCCGATGCTGATGCCGCAGAGGAGTTTGATGCTCCTACCATGGCCCAGTACGACGAGACCTTCATTACTCCCAGTCAGGGGGACATCGTGCGAGGCAAAGTCGTCCAAGTCAGCAGCGATGAGGTGCTTGTACATGTCGGCGGGAAATCTGAGGGGCGGATTCCCAGACATGAGCTAGGTCTTAAGGGAGACCAGGAGCCGGCAGACATACTGGCTGTGGGCGATGAAATAGATGTCTATGTCGTGCGAACCGATGACAGCGAAGGCAGTGTTGTATTGTCAAAGCGGCGGGCGGATCAAGCCAAGGCTTGGAAAGAGCTGGAGGAGATCTATGAGAAGGGCGAGATCCTCGAAGCTACCGTAACCGAGCGGGTCAAAGGCGGTTTGCTGGTGGATGTCGGGGTGCGGGGATTTGTACCTGCTTCCCATGTGGCCCGCAATTATGTTGAGGACTTGGAGTCCTATGTGGGCAAGTCCCTCCGGATGAAGATTATTGAACTGGATAGGCAGCGGAACAATGTGGTTCTCTCCCACAGGGAAGTACTGGAAGAGGAATACCAGAAGCAGAAGGAAATCATCTTTGATACGTATCAGCCCGGAGACATTGTTGATGGAGTCGTGCGGCGCTTGACCGACTTTGGAGCTTTTGTTGACATCGGCAGCGGAGTAGAGGGTTTGCTCCATGTTTCCGAAATGGCATACAGCCGAGTCAATCATCCCTCAGATGTTCTCTCTGAGAATCAGGAAATTAAGGTGATGATTCTGAACTTGGATAAGGAGACGGAGCGCATTTCCCTTGGTCTCAAACAGACTCTGCCTGATCCATGGGATAATATCAGCAGCAAGTATCATGAAGGAGATATTGTCGAGGGTGAGGTTACCCGTACCGTCGATTTCGGAGCCTTCGTAAAGCTAGAGGATGGAGTCGAAGGACTTGTTCACATTTCCCAGCTGGCTGACCACCACGTAGCTAACACAGAGGATGTAGTGACCGCTGGTCAGCAGGTAAAGGTTAAGATCATCAGTATCGACGAAGAGGCTCGCCGGATAGGTTTGAGCATCAAAGAAGCTCAGAAGGATGCTAAACCTAAGCCTGAACCTGTACAGGAACCTCAGCCGCAAGAAGAGCCGGAGAGTTCCGGAATCACTATTGGCGAATTAGTCGGTGATCTGGGCGCACTTTTAAAGGGTAGTGATGATGAGGAGTAGGGCTGAAGGCAGGTAACTACCCGGCTTTAAATCTATCACTGAAGCGATTAGCAGGCCATTGGCCTGCTTTTTTCATTCGTATAGGACCCCCAATCCATGGGCAGAATACCTATGAACTCAACTGTAAAAGGAGTGGTCCTCTTGTCCGTCGGCTTGATCGTCTTATTGGCCACTACAGCTTTGGTTTTCTTTGGCCTGGCCCAGCGGGTCCTGGACCGAATGAACCTCACCGATGGTCAGGCTATCCTTTTCTTGGGTCTGATTATAGCCGGCAGCTTCTTCGATATCCCCATCGCCCGGGAACCCATCTCTATCTCCATCAATGTAGGCGGAGCGATAATTCCCCTGATATTAGTCTTTTGGCTGATCAGCCGGGCGGGAACAAGTGTCGAGAAGTGGCGGGGTCTAATCGCCGGTATAGCAACAGGTGTTGTTATTTGGGGTTTCTCCCAGCTTGTGGGTCAGCAGGAACCGGCAGAGCAGTGGCTTGACCCATTGTGGAGCTACAGCCTGATAGCAGGAATCTTTGGGTATCTTGCTGGAAGGTCCCGGCGCAGTGCTTTCATCGCGGGAGTTTTAGGCATTATCACAGCAGACCTCATCCATATGGGTATTGCCCTGGCCAGAGGGATTGAAACAACGGTGGCCATCGGGGGTGCCGGAGCTTTCGATGCAGTGGTTTTGGCAGGGGTGATTGCAGTTGTCTTAGCTGAAGTTTTTGGCGAAGGCCGGGAAAGGCTGGGCGGTGGTCCAGTCCACCATCAAGACCGGCCCAAGGCACTGGACAACGAAGAATTCTTACTCCATGAATTTGCCGATGAATTGGGCGGCCTCGATGAAGCTGGAGATGACGATGGAGACGGGACTTTACTGGATGTCAACGCCGTAGGCATCACCGATGAAGACCTAAGGGCCTTAGGGCGAAGTAAGAAGGCTGCCGCTGCCAGGCGTCATGTTTTGCGGGTTGACGCTAGTGGTGAGCTTACGACATGGAGGTCCGATGAAGAAGCCGAGGGTAGGCCTATCATCGTCAATGCTGCTGCTGAGGAGGAAGAGTCGGATGAAAGCTAAGCTGCTGAACGATCACCTGTGGCGGGGACTTCTGATCCTGTTTCTCATCGGAGCTCATCTTGCTCTCCTTGGTCCCGGATCCCCGGCGTACGGCCAGGAGATCCTGCCCGACGGACTAGTTGGCATGTTCGAAAGGAATGACGGCGGATACTTCACTTTAGTCGATGAGGCGACAGAAGAAGAGGTCACTAAAGCGGCCCGGGTGCTGGATATCGGCGATTCCTATATCGACGGTGAGAATCGGTCCTGGGAAGTGACTCGAATTGACGGCGACACGGTATACGTACGGAAAACCAGTGACAATGCACTGGAAGCAGTGAAACAAGGGCAAGTTCAAACAAAGGCCGGCTTATGGTCCCGGCTTCAAGGTCTCCTTTCCCAAGCCGGGAGATCGAGGCCCAGGCGGGTAGCAATTTACGTCACCCACAGTGACGAATCCTATATTCCCACCAGCGGTACCCACACTAAGGAATGGGGTGATGTCTACAAGGTAGCCGAAGCCCTGAAAGCTGAGTTTGAAAAGCGAGGGTTTACCGTAAGCCTGTCATATAACAACCACAACCCCCATGATTCCCAGGCATATGTGCGGTCCCGGCGGACAGCTGCCGAGTTGCTGAAGGAACAGCCCTTAGTCCTCATCGATGTACACAGGGACGCGGTTCCCAGGGATCAATACGAAACTGTCATTGAAGGGGATGAATTAGCCAAGATCCAGCTGGTGGTTGGACGGCAAAATGAAAACCGGGATGCCAACCTTGAGTTTGCCAAAGCCTTGAAGGCCAGGGCTGATCAAGAATATCCGGGGTTAGTCAAGGGGATTTTCCACGCCAAGGGCAATTACAACCAGGATCTGGCGCCAAGATCGATTTTGATCGAGTTTGGCACCCATGAGACAAGTCTAGATATGGCCACGAAGGCGGCGGACTTGATTGCCGATGTGCTGCCTAAGGCCACCGGTACATCCCAAAAGCCGGTTGAACAGGCGGCATCAAGGTCGACGGGCTGGATTATTGCCCTGGTGATTGCTGGTGTTATCGCCTTTGTGTTGCTCAACGCTGTAGGCTGGGAGGGAATCCGAGGTTTCTTCGGCCGGGAATTCAGCAGCGCCATGGGCGTCAAGGGCAGGAAAGAAGGGCAAGACCCTGATGATAATAAGGATCCCGATCGCCATGGAGCCCATACTTCAAGAAACCGGAAAGGCCATTAGCTCTTCTGTCGAGGGCAGCCTTGGTTTCAGAGCGTTCGAAAGCCGCAAGGCCGGTCCCTGCTGACAGGGCGGCTCTAGAAGGGGTGGAAGCATGGCGGAAATCACCAGTATCTTCACGGCAACAGTGATGGGATTTCTTGCCCGGCTCTACATGCTGCGTACCGATTATCGACAGTACCCCAGCTACCCGCAAGGGTATGTTATTCACCTTTCCATCGGCCTAATGGCCAGCTTTCTAGGGGCTGTAGCTGTGCCGGCCCTCTTGGCCAAGAACTATGAAGCTGCTACTTTTCTCGCATTGGCTGCTACCCAGTTTAGGGAGGTTCGAAAGATAGAGCGGGAGACCCTCAGCAGTTTGGAGCCCCTGGAACTCATTCCCCGGGGGAACGCCTATATCGAAGGCATTGCCCGGGTTTTTGAGGCCCGCAATTACCTTGCCGGCGGCACAGCCCTCTTTACCAGTATTGTCTGCCTAGGCCTTTCCCGTTACTGGCCCCCGAGCACAGCCGTCATCGGCGGAGCAGCGGGGGGCTTCTTGGCTACGTGGTTTCTAAATAGGATGATGGTAGGCCTAAAGATAGGCGACATCGCCCATGTGCGGTCAGCTGCAGTCCATTTCGATGGACCTTATCTGATGGTGGATGATGTAGTTATCATGAACGTGGGACTAGAGGAGTCCCGCAAGCGCATCCTCCAAGAGGGCATTGGAGTGATGATTGAACCTATGGATCCCGACAGCAAGGCAACTCTGGCCAATCTGGGACAGCGGCAGGCAATTTTGCATGATGTTTCCTCTTTGTTGGGGATTCAGGTAGATGTAGGCGAGCCGGAATTTGTCCCTTTGCTGCGGCGCCACAGCAAGACGGGGGCCCTTGCAATGGTTATTGTGCCGGCGGAGAAGAATACCGAGGCACTCCTCGAGGCAGTGCGGCGAACGCCGGTCCTGGAAGCCTCCATCAGGAGACCTTTGGCGGCCCGGGCCGGACGACTGGCTGATTCCCACCGGGAATAACGGGAGCGGACCTTTGCAGGATGTTAAGGGGCTAGAGGGAGGCGAGGGGCCTGAAGGTAGCTTCTACTGGCAGCATTATAGCAGTCATAGCGGAGGATAAAACTTCGGTCGGGGGAGGTGCTCCTATCTTCTATGTTTCCAGCTCTGAGGAGAGGGAAAGGTTAGCCCAATACATCAGCCGCATCACCCAGGGTATGGTCCACGATCTGACCAACGGTGTATATATCATTGTCAGACATTAGGTGCTAGTATGCTGATCATCTATGCTTGTTACGGCGGAGCCCATACCTCGCCCATGGCGGCGGCTATACATTTGGGCAGGCTTAAAGGGGATCCCCTGCCTTCTTTGGAGGATATCTTGAATATCCAGTATTTTGATGTTTTGGCCACTGGGGATCGGGGCAGGGTGTTTCCCGTCGGTACAGATGAGTTTGGTAACCAAGTGTATATCCTTGGCCGAGGAAACCACCTACAACCTATTATTCAGGCGGTGAAGTCTGGTTACATGCTGGCGGGGGGAGATCCCCGTCAAATTATGTTTATCAATACTCTGAAGGGCGTCAACTGGCCCATGCGGATAGGCGGCTTTCTCTCCCGGCGGTTGGGGCTGGTTTCCTTGGGACGGCTGGTAGCTGCCGTAGGTGCCAGGCGGGCTTATCCCAAGCTGGCCGAGATTGTTGCCGAAACCAAGGCCAAATGCGCCGTGGCCGGCAGGATCAATCCAGCTTCTTTTACATTCCGCCAGGAATAAGGCCGCCTGTGTGGAATCTTACACTTTACGGCATAGGAGTGGGCTAGTTCAGCTCCAGACTAGTTTCCTTGTTGACTGAGCAGCCCCTTCCAGGGTATGATTCCTACGGGGATTTTCTTCAAGCTTTAGGAGCTTTAGGAAGGATTGCAGCCCATAATCTCAGCCGCAGCGGCCAAGACTCAGCAGAAAGGGTGATAAGACCATGGGCAAACCAGTAGTAGCCATAGTAGGCAGGCCCAACGTGGGGAAATCCGCGTTATTTAACCGCATTGTCGGGGCACGCTTGGCTATCGTGGAGGGGGAGCCCGGTGTAACCCGGGACCGCCTGTATGCCGAGAGCCAGTGGCTCAATCGCCCTTTCACCATAATTGATACTGGCGGAATTGATTTTGATGACACAGATGACATTGCGGTACACGTGCGCAGACAGGCAGAGATCGCCATCGATGAAGCTGATGTAATTCTGTTTGTGGTTGATGCCAGGGAAGGCATTACCGCCGTTGATGAGGAAATTGCCAATCTTTTGCGGCGTACCAACAAGCCGGTGATCCTGGTTGTCAATAAAGTGGATCACGGCGAATTGGACACAGCCGTATTTGAGTTTTACCAGCTGGGATTAGGCGAGCCCATTGGGGTTGCCGCGGAGCATAACCGCAATATCGGTGACCTGCTGGATCTGATGTGTTCCCACTTTCCTCCTGTTGATGTGGAAGAAGATGATGAAAATGTCATCCGGGTTGCAGTTATCGGCCGTCCCAATGTGGGCAAATCTTCCTTAGTTAACGCGCTGAGCGGAACAGAGCGCAGTATAGTCACTGATATTCCGGGCACCACCCGGGACGCTGTGGACACATCCTTTGAATGGGATGGGCAGCTCTTTGTAATCGTAGATACAGCGGGGATGCGGCGCCGTAAGCGGATTACCTGGAATATAGAGCGGTACAGCGTCCTGCGGGCACTGCGGGCGGTAGACCGCTGCGATGTAGCCCTAGCGGTCATAGACGCTGTAGATGGAGTTACCGAACAGGATAAGAAGATTATCGGCTATGCCCATGAGCAAGGAAAGGCCCTAGTCTTGGTAGTTAATAAATGGGATCTGGTCAAGAAAGACAGCAAGACAATGGGGCTTTACGAAGAAGACATCCGGCGGGAACTAAGCTTTGTCAGTTATGCCCCTATCGTTTTTGTTTCGGCCCTTACAAAGCAAAGACTGCCGGAGCTTCTGGATGTTACCAGGTATGTAGCTAACCAGCACAGCCTCAGGATCACCACCGGCCGGCTGAATGAAGTACTGCAGGAGGCAATTCATTTGAATCAGCCTCCCAGCGATAAGGGCAAGTCCCTAAAGATCTTCTACATGAACCAACTCGGTGTAAAACCGCCTGTGTTTGCGCTTTTTGTCAACGAACCGGAGCTTCTGCATTTTTCTTACCGGCGCTATTTGGAAAATCGGCTGCGGGAAGCCTTCGGTTTTCACGGGACTCCGATCTGGTTTAAGGTGCGCAAACGGGGCTGAGAGATTTTTAGCAGCGGCATCTGCCGGGGCAAGAACGCCGGCTCCTGACCGGTGCAGGCTGCCAGAGCGGATTCCGCCGTGGAGTTGAGTTAGAGGGGAGACAACATTTATGTTGGCATCAGTTCTTGTGATTATCATATCTTATCTGGTGGGTTCGATTCCCTTTGGACTAATGATCGGTAAGCTGTGGGCCAATATCGATGTAAGGGAATACGGCAGCGGCAATATCGGCACATCCAACGTCCTGCGGACAGTGGGACCGTGGGCTGCTATTACTGTCTTTGCCTTGGATGTGGCCAAGGGCGCCATCGCCGTTTATTTGGGCACATTGGTCGGCGGCGACTATGTCAGAATCCTGGCAGGGGTGGCGGCCATTGCTGGACACAATTGGCCTATTTACCTCAAGTTTAAAGGCGGCAAGGGGATCGCCACCAGTTTAGGTGTGGTAATCACTTTGACTCCTGTTGTCGCCCTGATGCTTTTGGGACTTTGGATTATTATTGTGGGAATTACCCGCTATATATCTTTAGGGTCGCTGGCGGTGGCATCTTTGTTTCCAATTTTCCTGATTGTATTTAAGGCTCCTTGGACATATGTATTGGCAGGGGTCTTGATTTCCGCCTTTGCCATTCACAGGCACCGGGATAACATTAAGCGGCTCTTGGGCGGAACAGAGCATAAAATCGGGGAAAAGGCCAAGAAAAAAGGCGACACACAAAACTCCTAACCCCTTCAAAGTATCTCACCAGTAAGTGGGCCCCTTCAGGGGGCCTTTGCTGTTGTTTAAGTAATAATTGCAGCAGAGACCTAATATAGTATTATTGTTAAATCGTGCCTTGCTTGCGGTAGGTCTAGGCTTAAGAGCAAGTCACGGCTGATGGAGACTAAGAGGCACAGGACCGGGAAACTGGTGAGATGAGGGAGGGAGTTCGTCGGTGGAAAAGTTCGATATATTTAAAGATATGGCAGAACGTACAGGGGGCAGTATTTACGTAGGCGTTGTCGGTCCGGTGCGGACTGGTAAGTCTACATTCATAAAGCGTTTCATGGACCTAATGGTACTGCCTAACATTCAAGATGAGTACGTTCTGGCCCGGACCCGAGATGAACTGCCGCAGAGCGGGTCCGGAAGGACCATTATGACTACAGAGCCGAAGTTTGTACCCGATGAGCCGGTGGAACTGACTCTGGGCGAAGGGATCAATTTCCGGATTCGACTGGTGGACTGCGTTGGGTATGCTGTGGAAGGTGCCTTGGGTTACATGGACGAAATGGGTCCCCGGATGGTTCGGACCCCCTGGATTGAGGAAGAAATCTCTTTCCAAGAGGCAGCGGAGATCGGCACCCGGAAGGTGATTGCTGAACACTCAACACTGGGCTTGGTGATCTTGACCGATGGGTCTATTACAGACATCCCCCGGGAGGGTTATCTAAATGCCGAGGAGAGGGTAATCCGGGAGCTGCAGGAACAGCAGAAGCCCTTTATGGTGCTCCTCAATTCAAGATACCCCGAAGCCGATGCTACCCAGGAGCTGGCTCAAGAGTTGGAGCAAAAATACGGAGTCACCGTAATGGCGGTAGACTGTCTCAACCTCTCCGAGTCGGACATAATGGATATTCTCCATGAGATGCTGTATGAGTTCCCGGTGAGGGAAGTAAGTGTCCGGGTTTCGGAATGGGTCGATGAACTGCCCAGCGATTACTGGGTAAGGAAGGAATACGATGCCGCTGTCTATCAGATTTTCGATGAGATTGAGCGGCTGCGGGATATCGATGTTGCTGTCCAGAAGTTAGCCGAATACGATTTTGTCCATCGAGTTACCTTAAGCAGTATGGATCCCGGTACAGGCTCTGCTCTCATTGACGTTGAGGCACCTAGAAGTCTTTTCTATCAAGTGATGGAGGAGCTTACCGGTTTTGAAGTGACAGGTGATCATCACCTGCTCCGTCTGATGAAAGAGCTTACCCAAGCCAAGCGGGAATACGATAAGGTGGCGGAGGCTTTGGCCAGCGTTCGGGCCAGGGGCTACGGTATTGTCAATCCCAGTTCTGAAGATATAGCCTTTGATGAGCCTGAGCTTTTCCGGCAGGGGCGCAATTTTGGAGTGAGGCTCAAAGCAACTGCTCCCTCTATCCACTTGGTAAGGGCAGAGATTGAGACTGAGGTAACGCCCTTTGTCGGTACTGAAAAGCAGGGCGAGGAATTGGTCCGCTATCTGACCGATGAATGGGAGAAGGATCCGGCAAAGGTCTGGTCCTCCGAGTTCTTGGGTAAGCCCTTGCAGGAGCTAGTAAGGGAGGGAATCAACAGCAAGCTGCATCGGATGCCGGATAATGCTCAAATGAAGCTGCAGGAGACATTAAGCAGGATTATCAACGAGGGAAGTGGTGGTCTGATCTGCATCATCCTGTAAGCGGGTAAGGGAGCCCCTCCATCATTTCTACCGGTTAACGGCAGATAGTCCCGATTAGGCTTATTCAGTCAACTGGATAAAGCCCCAATGGGGGCTTTTTTTTGTTTGGAGGCCGAAAAAGCTTATAAGATGGGGCTTTGCAAGGGACAATAGGATCGACAGGGAAGGGGGTGAAGCTGTGACCAAGGTGGAACTGGTAAGTCAGGTGGCCGAGAGGACCGGAATGACCAAGAAGGATGCGGGCGCGTGTGTAGATGCCGTTCTTTCTGTGATTGAGGAGGCTTTGCGGGCTGGTGAAAAGGTACAGCTGACCGGCTTCGGTACCTTTGAGGTCAGGGAGCGGGCAGCCCGCAAGGGCCGCAATCCCCAAACCGGTGCTGAAATAGAGATTGCCGCCCGGCGAATGCCGGTTTTCAGGGCAGGGAAACTTCTAAAGGATTCTGTTAATACGTAAGAATAGACCCCCGGTTTTCGGACCGGGGGTCTTTGCTGTTATAGAGCTTTCGAACTAATACTTTCTTCCAAGTAAGTCAGATGGTATAATGTATCAAAGCTAGGTGGTAGATGCTAGGTTTTCCATACAGCATCTACTTTTGATTATAGAAAGATTTTTGGAGGGGCGAAGGCGGAAGCCGAAAAACATGGACAAACCTTTGAAACTGGGACTGTTGGGGTTTGGAACGGTGGGGACGGGAGTATATAGGATCCTGCAAAGAAACCGGTCAATCATTTCTGCCCGGGCCGGTGCAGATTTTGAAGTGTCCAAGATCCTGGTGCGGGATTTGGACAAGCCCCGGGCCGTCGAGGTAGACCGCTCCCTCTTGACTACTGACCCCAGGGAGATCCTGGATGATCCCGAGATTGGAATAGTAGTTGAACTGATAGGAGGCCTGGACCCGGCTTATCAGTACATCCAGGAGGCTTTGAGCAGGGGCAAGCACGTGGTCACTGCTAACAAGGCCGTGATTGCCACCTACGGAGCCCGCCTAATCAGTTTGGCAGCAGAAAACGGTGCAGACCTTTACTATGAAGGGGCGGTGGGGGGCGGCATCCCCATTATCAAACCCTTAAGGGAATCGTTGGTTGGGAACCGTATTGAAGAGATCATGGGGATTGTTAACGGCACAACCAATTACATTTTAACCAGGATGACCCAGGAGAAGGCGGATTTTGCCGATGTATTAGGTGAAGCCCAGGCTCTGGGCTATGCGGAGGCTGATCCGGCAGCTGATGTTGAAGGTTACGATGCTGCCCATAAACTGGTCATCCTCGCTTCCCTGGCTTTTCAAAAGCCCATTGCTATTCATCAGGTATATCGGGAGGGGATTACCAAGATATCCCGGGAAGATATCGCCTTTGCCGAGCATTTCGGGTGCACCATCAAGCTCTTGGCCATCGGTAAACGGCATCCCCAGGGCATTGAAGTCAGGGTCCATCCCACCTTCATTCCTAACCGCCATCCCCTGGCATCGGTCCACGATGTTTTTAATGCCATCTACGTGCGGGGTGACGCGGTAGGGGAGCTGATGTTTTACGGGAGAGGCGCGGGAGATCTTCCCACCGGCAGTGCAGTAATCGCCGACATTGTGGATGTGCTGAGAAACTGCAAGCAAGGGACCCACCATCGGGTGGAGACCCTTTGGCAGGATGCTCCTGTGTTGTCCATGGAGGATGTTCGCACAAGGTATTATATCCGCCTGCACGCGGTGGACAAGCCGGGAGTCCTGGCCCAAGTTGCCGCCAGCTTCGGTGCTGAGGGAGTCAGCATCGAATCCATGATTCAGCAGGGGCGGGGCGAGGATGAGCCGGTACCTATCGTATTTATTACCCACGAGGTGGAGGAGCGCCGGCTGCGGGCAAGTTTGGCTCGGATTGCCACTTTGCCTGCCGTTAAAGATATAGCCAATGTGATTCGGGTAGAGGGGGGCGGTCGTTAATGGCCTGGGAGGGAATTATCAAGGCTTATCGAGAGTTCTTGCCGGTAACAGAGGAAACTCCCGTGGTAAGCCTGCTGGAGGGCAATACGCCGCTAATCGAGGTGTCCCGCTTTGCCGAAGCAATCGGGAGCGATATTCAGTTATTTGTCAAATACGAAGGCCTAAATCCCACCGGGTCCTTTAAGGATCGCGGGATGACCCTTGCGGTTTCTAAGGCGGTGGAGGCTGGATCTAAAGCGGTCATGTGCGCTTCCACCGGCAACACTTCGGCTTCGGCGGCGGCCTATGCTGCCAGAGCTGGCCTAAGGTGCATAGTGCTGCTGCCTGAGGGAGCCATTGCCTTGGGGAAGCTGGCACAGGCCCTTGTGCAGGGGGCAGAGGTAATTGCGGTTAGAGGGAACTTTGACGATGCTCTGCGCATTGTCCGGGTACTTACTGAGCAGTATCCTATTACCCTGGTGAATTCTTTGAACCCTTACCGGCTGGAAGGACAGAAGACCGCGGCCTTTGAAATCGTCGATGTTTTGGGAGATGCTCCAGATTATTTGGCCATTCCTGTGGGGAATGCAGGGAACATCTCGGCATACTGGCAGGGATTTAAGGAGTACAAAGCTAAAGAACTGAGTAGCCGTTTGCCCAAACTCTTGGGGTTTCAGGCAGCTGGAGCAGCGCCCATAGTGGAAAATCGGGTCATCGAAAAGCCGGAAACTATCGCTACTGCCATTCGCATCGGCAATCCAGCCAGCTGGCAGAAGGCCGCGGCGGCTAGGGATGAGTCAGGCGGTTTAATTGATAAGGTGACAGATCAGGAAATCCTGGCCGCGTATCAGCTGCTGGCAGAGACCGAAGGAATATTCTGTGAGCCTGCCTCTGCTGCTTCCCTCGCGGGTGTTGCTAAATTGGCCGCTGCGGGATATTTCCCCCAGGGAGCCAAGGTGGTGGCGGTTCTCACCGGCCATGGTCTGAAGGACCCTGACCAGGCTGTTGGTGTATCCCGGGAACCCCTGGTTTTGGAACCCAATCTAGAGGATATTGTCGAAGCGGTTCTGTCACCCGCCAGAAGCTAGCCCGGTGCCGGCTCAAGGAATGGGACTGTTGATTGTCACCATGCGGCGGAGCTTATCGCTTGACCATATCAATAGCGGCAGGCAGGATAAAGCTGCCTGAAGAGAAGGATTGAAGATAGATAGGTGGGCAACATGGGTAAAGGAGTTCGGGTGCTGGTACCGGCTACAACGGCTAACCTAGGGGCGGGATTTGACTGCCTGGGTATGGCTTTGAACTTATATAATGTCTTTGATTTTGAGCTGGGCTCAGAGGGCTTTACTGCTGCTGGAGAAGGTGAGGAAAGCTTAAGGGCAAGCAGCGGCCGGTTGATTTATCGAGCATGGCAGGCGGCTTATGAGTATCGCAACCAGGCTGTCCCGCCGGTTAAGATAAATCTTAAGAGCAATATCCCCATCGGCAGAGGACTGGGAAGCAGTGCTACAGCTATTATCGCTGGCCTCTTTGCTGCCAACTACTTGGGGGAGCTTGCTTTGGATGACCAGGAGCTGTTGCTTCTAGCGACGGAGATCGAAGGTCATCCAGATAATGTAGCCCCAGCTTTGCTGGGCGGACTGGTGGTGACGGCTAATGGTGATGGTGATGGTCAAAGACCGGCACTCCACTACGTGGTTTTAGAGCCCCCCGGCGAGTTACAGGCAGTGTTGGCTGTGCCTGCCTTTGAGTTAAGTACGGCAAAGGCCCGGAGCGTCTTGCCGAAGAACGTATCTCGCCAAGATGCTGTCTTCAATGTCGGAAGGGCGGCTCTATTGGTAGCTGCATGGAGTTCTAGAAGGTGGGACCTCTTGGGAAAGGCAATGGAGGATAGATTGCATCAGCCAATGCGGGCGGCGCTGGTTCCGGGGTTGACCCAGGTCTTAGAAGCAGCTGAAGGGGCAGGTGCCTTGGGGGCAGCCCTTTCAGGCGCGGGGCCATCGGTGATCGCCCTGACTTTGGAGGAACAGGCTGCTGCCGTATCTGAAGCAATGGAGAGGGCCTTTAGCGCCCATGGGATTGACTGCAAAATCATTAGAACAACTCCAGCTAGGCAGGGAGCTTATCTGGCTGATTAGCAGATACGGCTAGGAGGGAGAATGTTGAACATTGTAGTACAAAAATACGGCGGCTCATCGGTGGCAGATGTCCAGAAGCTGAAGACGGTAGCCCAGAGGATTATCCGGACTAAGAATGCCGGTCATCGGGTGGTGGCAGTCGTTTCCGCCCAGGGGGATACCACCGATGAACTCTTGGCCAAGGCTAAAGAAATCTCCCAATCACCGCCTAAGCGGGAGCTGGACATGCTGTTGTCCACTGGTGAACAGATCTCGATAGCTCTCCTAGCTATGGCGATCGCTGAAGAGGGAGAACCGGTGATTTCCCTTACCGGCGCCCAGGGAGGAATTTGTACCGATAGTCTCTATACCAAGGCCAAGATCCTGCGGGTAGATCCTGTTAGGGTCCGCAAGGAGCTGGATGAAGGCAAAATAGTGATCGTGGCTGGGTTTCAGGGCATCAATGACATGGGTGATATCACCACCCTGGGCAGGGGTGGTTCTGATACAACGGCAGTGGCATTGGCGGCAGCACTGGAGGCTGATGTCTGTGAGATTTACACCGATGTAGATGGAGTTTACACGGCGGATCCCCGTCTCGTTCCTGATGCCCGCAAATTAGATGAGATCTCCCATGGCGAGATGCTGGAGCTGGCCAGCCTAGGTGCAGTTATTCTGCAGCCTAGAGCTGTTGAGCTGGCGGCTGCCTGGGGAGTGAATATCCATGTTCGTTCAAGCTTTAGCGATGCCACTGGTACACTGGTCAAAGGAGACGATCAAATGGAAAAACAGAGAGTTGTCAGCGGGGTCACCAGGGATATGAATGTGGTAAAGGTGATGCTGGTGGATGTGCCGGACCGACCTGGGGTAGCCCATGAGATCTTTTCTACATTAGCTGCAGAGGGCATCAACGTGGACATGATCGTCCAGACCACCAAACAGGGTCCGGTAACTGACCTTTTGTTTACCATTAGCCAGGATGATTATGACCTGACCAAGAAGCTCATCGATGGGGTGCGGCAGAAACTGGGCATCAGCAATGTCCTGTATAGTGACCGATTGGCCAAGGTGTCTATTGTCGGAGCCGGCATGATGAGCAATCCCGGGGTGGCAGCTACCATGTTTGGGGTCTTGGCTGAGAACGGCATTAACATTGAGGTAATCAGTACGTCCGAGATCAAAGTCTCCTGCCTGATCGAAAAGGACAAGGTTGAGACGGCGGTGCAGGCTATCCATGACCGTTTCAAGCTGGGAGAAGAGGTCTCCATTGCCTAGAGGGCAGGGAAGATAGAGCGTAAGGCAGAGGGCGGGAAGTTCTGAGGTGGTTAAGTGATCAGAGCGATACTGTTTGATCTAGACGGCACCCTAGTTCATTATGAATATGACGACTTTCTCAAGGCTTATCTTGATGGCGTAGCCAAGAAGGTAGCACACCTGATAAACCCCCAAAGATTTGTCAAGAAACTCCTCAAGGCTACGGAAGCCATGATCGAGTCACTGGATGATGCCCGCACCAATAAGCAGGTTTTTTGGGATCACTTTGCCCAGGGGTTGGAAGTGCCCTTAGAAGAACTAACTCCTCTTCTGGATGATTTCTACCTGCGGGATTATCCAAAGATCCAGGAGATTATAGGTGTCGCTCCCCATCCTGCAGCTAGAAGCCTGATGGAGCAGCTGATTGGCAAGGGCTATGAGGTTGTCATTGCAACTAATCCAGTTTTTCCTGCCGTTGCGATCCATGAGCGGATGCGGTGGGGAGGGATTGAGAATTTGTCTTATGCCTTAGTCACAACCTATGAGAATTCCCGTTTTTGTAAGCCCAATATCCAGTACTATGCTGAGATTTTAGAGGAACTGGGGCGTTCGCCCCATGAGTGTATGATGATCGGCAACAATACCTGTGAAGACCTGGTAGCCAGGGACCTAGGCATCAAGACCTTCTTGGTGGAGGATTACCTTTTGGATGATGGACCTTTTTGCAGAGAGCCGGATTACCGGGGCAGTTTTGAGGATATGGTAAATTTCTTGGCAACTGAGGAGTTTCTGAAGACAGCTGGTTAGAAGGCTTTCAGCAGATGTGAAAACGGAAGCTTATGCAAAGATTAAAGAGAGGCTTGCCCAATGTGGGTAAGCCTCTCTTTTTGCGTTTTTCTCTTTGGTTTGTTCAATCTCATAGCGGCAGGGCGCTTCCGCTTTCACTTCCGTTTGCCGCTTTCCATCCCCTTGGGACCCTATGACCGGATAGGTCAGAAAGAATGGAGCAGTGCAAGGCCTACGTAAAGGAGGCCAAAAGAAGGAAGGAGAAAAAACACAGAGAAGTATAAAAGAAACAAAGAAAACAGAATACTCCAGCGAAATGAAGTGATCTTTGTACTTGCAAGAGTATCGGGACGTTAGGTTTAGACTTAGGGCACAGTCCCAGAATTGCCTAAGGGGGTGGTGAGTGGAGGCAGCCTTTGTGCAAACCAGGTTCTAGCATCGAAGGTATCAGAAGGAATCTGAAAGGAGAATACTGATGAGAAAAACCAGTTTCGCTGTCTGGATCGTCTCGCTGCTGTTTGTGTGCATGGTTGCTGTTCCAGTCCTCAGTGCCCCGGTATTCGGGCCGGAGGCAGAGTTTGAAGGGAAATTAACTATCTACCTTCAGGCCTATGCACCTCGGGAGAGGCGAGCAACTGACAGGTGGGATCCGCCCCAGTATGCCTGGCAGATTGCAGCTGATTATCAGAAGATCCATCCTAAGGTTGAGATCGAGTTCTTAGATGAGACCTCCACTGGAGAAAACTATGACACCTGGCTGCGTACACGGCTCATCGGCAGAAATGCTCCTGATATCTTTTGGGTTCAGAACTTCGATGCCAACCAGACCTACGGTCCGCAGGGTCTGTTGGTTGATCTGCGGGAATACTTGAGTTTGCCCAATCCTTATGCAGAAGGATTTGAAACCTGGGGCGATATCTTCACTCCCCAGACGTGGGATCCAGTTAAAGGTCCCAACGGCGAACATTATGTCGTTGTAGGCGACGTAGTTGTTACTCCCTGGTTCTACAACAAAGATATCTTCGCAGCTGCAGGTCTTGACCCGGACCGCACGCCTGAGACCTTTGGCGAATGGCTGGAGA
>JAAYHH010000155.1 GCA_012735435.1 Bacillota bacterium
CAGCCTGGCAGGGTCCGGTGTAACTCCCCCTAGGATAGAATAGGCGAAGGTTTCCTCGGCGGTATAGTAGCTGCTGAAGGAATTATCAATAAGGCCGCTTTCATACAGCCGGGTGTACAGGGCCGATGTCTTGCCAAAGAGAATCTGCAGGCTTAGGCTGGTGGCCAGCTGGCGCTTCAAAAGCTCATCTCCGCCGGCAAGCTCTGGATCCTTAAAGCCCAGGTAGCAAAGGGGCCTGGCCACCGACATCTTTGCTTCAACCCGGGATTCCTTAACCACCTGGGGTTCGCTGGGATATACCCTGCGGATGGTCCCCTGTACCGTATGACCTTGACCCAAAAAGCGGCTTTCTACCACCTGTACCACCCTTTCTGGGTCAATATTGCCGATGGCAAAAAGGATCATGTTTTCCGGGTGGTAGAAGGTGCTGTGGCATTGGTAGAGGATTTCCGGCGTGATGCCAGCCACCGACTCAACGGTACCGGTGATTTTCTCCCTTACCGGATGGTGGTGATACATGGCCTTAAGGAGGTTGTTGTAAACTTGAGCGTTGGGGTTGTCCTCATACATGGTGATCTCCTGGGCGATAATACCCTGCTCTTTAGCTACGTTTTCTTCGGTAATATAGGGATTCTGCACAAAGTCCACCAGTGTCTCCAGGCATTGGTAGAAGTTATCAGTGGTGGAAAACAGGTAGCTGGTCAGTCCATAGGTAGTGTAGGCGTTAACCGATGCGCCCAGGGCGGCGAATGTTTCAAATACACTGCCTTCCTCTCCCTCAAAGAGTTTATGCTCAAGAAAATGGGCTACTCCAGGGGGAGTAATCACTGCCTGCTCTTCCCCCGGGGGGATGAAGCTGGTATCAATGGAACCATAGCGGGTTGCAAAAACCGCGTATTTCTCGTTGTAATCGGGTTTTGGTATTATATATAACCTCAAGCCGTTGGCGAGCCGGGCATGGTAAACCGTCTCCCTTAAGGTTTCATAGGTCCGCCGGCTAAGACCAACCGCGGTACTTGTCAGCCCTTTCATCGAAACTGCACCTCCTGTCCTGCTCCCTGCCCGCCGCCGGGTCTGCCGCCGGGACCACGGAGAAAGTAGATTGTGTCCAGCTTAAGCCTTTGGCCTTGCTCGACCAGATCATCAACAGTTACCTCCCGGACCCTATCCACCGCCTCCTCAACTTCCCGCTGGACGTTGTGGATATTCCCCAGCATCCCCCGGTCAATAACTGCCATGGGGTTGTCCTCCATAGTTAGGAAATTGTTGATCAATCCCCTCTTGGTCGCCTCCAGTTCGGGGAGAGATATATTCCCTTGGTTCACCGCTTCCACCTGTTCCAGGATGATATCCACAGCCTTCTGGTAGTTATCCGGGTGAATTCCAGCGTTGATGAGCATAAAGCCCTTGGTAGCTTCCACATGGGTCCAGACATAATAAGCTAGACTTGCCTTCTCCCGCACGTTGATAAACAATTTGGAATGGGGAAAGCCCCCTAATACTCCGCTGTAAACCAACAGTTTATAGTAATCCGGAGAGCTGTAAGTAACCGGAGTCCTGTAACCCAGGAAGAGAATACCCTGCTGCAGATCTTCTTCCTCTTCTACCTCCCTCACCTCTTTAGGTGTCCGGAACTCGGAAGCCGCGGGCATAGACCGGACTCCATTTCTTCCCATAAGTCCCCGGCTCCAATGATCCACCACGCTGCCTTCATCCACATCTCCAACTACAAATATGTCAATGGGATTCTCCGACATCAGCCGCCGGTAATGCTCAAGGAGCTCCTCGGGCGTAATCGGTTCCACTTCTTCCACAGTCCCGTATTTATACACAGCGAAGGGTTCGCCGGCAAACATTGTCTGGTAAAACCGCTGGAGGGCGTAGCTTCGTTTATTATCTATCAGCCCCCTGATGAGGTTCTTGAGGTTAACTTTCTCCTGTTCTACGTATTGGGGATCAAATCCACCGCCTTCCACCTTAGGACGGCAGACAAGATCAGCAAAGGTGGCCATCCCCCGGCTGCCTAGTTCCGGCTCTTCTACATAGGTACCGGCGGGCAGTTCATAGTAAAACTCAATGCACTGCCGCTCCCCGATTTTAGCTACATCACACCCAAACCGGGCTCCGTAAAGGTCTGCCAGCTGAGCAGCAACTTCCTGCATGGTTGGGTATTTTTCACATCCTCTGGCCATCACCATGGGCAGAAGTGCCGTCATGCTGGTTGCAGCCCCCAGGGCAGTTTGTACATATACTTTGCTGGTTACTGTCTTGAACTTAGATGTGGGCAAAATGTGGAGCTGTACTCCATCGGCAATCTTCTCAGTCCTAAACATGGGG
>JAAYHH010000156.1 GCA_012735435.1 Bacillota bacterium
ACCCTGGGTGATAGCTCTACGGAACCTCAGCGGCTTCAGCACAGCTTTATGAACACCAATTGTGGCGAGGTCTCTCGCCTACTAAAGCTTGACGCGTACAGCCCCATGTTACGGCCTTGTAAATGGGCAGGCTGTATGCTATAATGAATGCATCGAACGGGGATTAACTGGAAGGGTGGGGTCTCCCTGATGTTGACCGCCGATTTCTTTTGGAAGCTGTTTGAAGCCACCGGTTCGATCACCGCTTACTTACTGTATAAGCATTATCGTACAGTAAAGGCTATAATGAACTAGAACCTTGGTTAGTAAATATCATCTGCAAAGGCGATGAAGAAGAGGAGTAGCTGGGTATGACGCCGGCAGGGACAGAGTGCCGTGGACTGAAAGCACTCTGGGTAAGTTGACCCGGTGAAGTTCGCTTCGGAGCCGTTGGCTGAAGATTAGTAGGTCATACCGGACTATCCGCCGTTACCTGGAGAGGGGTGAGTATTCATCCCGGAGAGTAGACCTTTCACCGATGCTTTATGTCTGTGAAGGTAAGTAGGATGGTACCGCGCAAGTTGTCTTTCGTTCCTAACGGAAGACAACTTTTTTGTATATAGGCAGTTGGAGAGGGAGGTCAAGTATGCGTGATACATTGCAGAAGCTAAAGGAAACAGCCTGGCGCCAGATTGCCGAGGCTGGTGATACCAAAGAGCTGGACCAGATCAGGGTACAATATCTAGGCAAGAAAGGTGAGCTTACCGGTCTCCTCCGCAGTATGGGCTCGTTGAGTCCAGAGGAGCGTCCCGTTGTAGGCAAGATGGTTAACGAGCTGCGCCAGGAGTTGGAGAGCCTGCTGAAAGAACGCCATGCCAGCTTAGAGGCAATGGAGCTTGAGCGGCGCCTTAAGGCAGAAAAAATTGATATCACTTTACCTGGGCGGAGGCCCGCCAGAGGACGCAGGCATCCCCTCACTCAAGTCTTGGATGAGATCAAGGGTTTTTTCATCGGGATGGGTTTCGAAGTGGTTGAAGGGCCAGAGGTAGAGCTGGATTACTACAATTTTGAGGCCCTGAATATTCCCCCTGACCATCCCGCGCGGGACATGCAGGATACTTTCTTTATCACTGAAGATATCCTCCTGAGATCCCAGACTTCGCCGGTGCAGATCCGGGTCATGGAGAAGCAGCGGCCGCCGGTTCGGATTATTGCCCCGGGCAAAGTCTACCGTGTGGACTTGGATGCAACCCATTCGCCAATGTTTCATCAGGTGGAGGGTCTGCTGGTAGATGATAGCACCACCTTCGGAGATCTAAAGGGTATCTTGGCAGCTTTCCTGGAGGCGATGTTTGGCAAGGGCCGGAGGGTCAGATTTCGACCGAGCTTCTTCCCCTTTACAGAACCCAGTGCAGAAGTTGATGTAGAGTGCATTATGTGCAACGGCGACGGATGTCGACTCTGCTCCAACACCGGCTGGCTGGAGATACTGGGATCCGGTATGGTTGACCCTAGGGTCCTGGAAAAGGTAGGCTATGATCCGAAACAGTATCAGGGTTTTGCCTTCGGGGTCGGTGTTGAGCGGATTGCCATGCTCAAGTATGGCATCGACGATATTCGCCTCTTCTTCGAGAATGATATCCGTTTTCTGAGACAATTCTAGCCTAATTGATTGGAGCTAGGGGAGGGAAGTTGAGTCATGCGTGTTTCATATAGTTGGCTGCGAGAATATGTAGAGGTTGATATAGAAGGGCCGGAACTGGCGGATCTTCTAACCATGTCCGGCTCAGAAGTAGAGAGCATCGGTCCCATGGGTCAAGAATTGGATCCCAAAATCATAGTGGGCCAAATCACCGACCTGCGGCAGCATCCCGATGGGAAACTTCTCATCGCCGATGTGGATACAGGTGGTGAAGTCGTTACTCTAATTACCGGTGCACCTAACGTTTCAGTGGGACAGAGGGTGCCTGTGGCCTTGGCAGGTGCTAAGCTGCCCAGCGGCCAGGTAATCGACGTCGTTGACTTCAAAGGCGTGACATCATCGGGGATGCTCTGTTCAGAGCGAGAACTGGAGCTAGGTCCAGATCACAGCGGCATCTTGGTGCTCCCCAGTGATACCCCGGTGGGGATCCCGCTGTACGATGCCTTAGGTCTCAATGACATGATCATCGACCTGGAGATCTATCCCAACCGGCCGGATTGTCTCAGTGTCATCGGAATCGCCAGGGAAGTTGCGGCACTCACAGGCAACACTCTGCGCCTGCCGTCGGTAAGTGTGGCAGAGGCGGGACCGGCTGTTGAGGAATTGACCTCGGTCACAGTAGAAGACCAAGATCTTTGTCCATACTACTCGGCTCGGGTTATCCGCAATGTGAAGGTGAAACCTTCGCCCCTTTGGCTTCAGAGGCGGCTCATTGCTGGCGGTATGCGGCCCATTAATAACATTGTGGATATCACCAATTTTGTACTTCTGGAAATGGGTCAGCCCCTCCATGCCTTTGACTATGATCGTCTGGCCGAAAACCGGATCATTGTCCGCCGTGCCCGGCCAGGAGAGAGTATTGTTACATTAGATGAGGAAACCAGAGACTTAGATGACGAAATGCTGGTTATAGCCGATGGGGAAAAGCCGGTCTGCATTGCCGGTATAATGGGCGGGGCCAATTCAGAGGTTACCAGTGATACCACTAACATTCTGCTGGAGGCAGCCATTTTCCACGGGGCGAATATTCGCAGGACAAGCCGCAGACTGGGACTTCGATCAGAAGCCTCAGCCCGTTATGAAAAAGGTCTGGATCCCCATGGAGTAAGAAAAGCACTAGACCGGGCTGCCCAGCTTTTCGTGGAGCTTGCCGGCGGCGAGGTCTGTGAAGGTGTTATCACTGTTACGGCACTTGATCCTAAGCCTAAGGTAGTTACCCTTTCTCCAAGCCGCTGCAATCGGCTGCTGGGAGCTGACATCCCTAAAGGGGAAATGGTCAGTATCC
>JAAYHH010000157.1 GCA_012735435.1 Bacillota bacterium
GCTCTACCGGCAGCCAGGTACGGCCATACGCCAATTCGCCCCGCATCTACATACCTCCATCTAATACAGTAGAATTGTTGCCATGATTTCCAAGGGTTCATCCCCTGTGTTGGCTATACTGTGTCCAGCACCATCGCCGGTTAAGATGGCATCACCGGCCCTAACAGTTTCTTCCTTGCCATCGTCATTAACTGTGCCGGTACCTCGCAAAATATAGAAAAGCTCTTCTTCATCATCATGGTTATGAAATCCAATGGAACACCCGGGCTGCAAAGTGATCTTGGCAAACAGGCGGGCACGACCCTTAAGTTCATCCTTCTTGAAAATATGCAGCATCTCGACAGAGCCCTCTCCGCCCCGCATTCTCTCCCGGACTTCCTTGACCATTTCATCCGCCCTGCGGATCATGGCTACCACGTCTCCCTCTATCCCAATATACAGCTTGTTAGTTCCTTCTGCAAAACCAGACTCCTGGTTCCCCTATCTCCCGGCTTTCTTCCCCACTTAGAACAATTCTCCTGCTCCGTGCAAAGGCCCTTCGGCTTTACAGTATCTTTACCTACTTCTTCTGCCCGTAATACGCATCGGCTCCGTGCTTCCTGAGGAAATGCTTATCCAATAGCCCTTGAGGGATTGGCTCAATATCCGGAGCTAAGGAAACTGTAGCCAGCGCCATTAGGGCCACTTGTTCCAAAACTACGCTGTTATGGACTGCCTCTGCCGGATCCTTTCCCCAAGTAAATGGTCCATGTCCGGCTACCAAGACTCCAGGCATCGACAAAGGATCCCGCCCGGCAAAGGTCTTAACGATGACATTGCCGGTTTCCTCTTCATAATTCCCGGCGATTTCCTCTAAAGTTAATGGGCGGGTACAGGGAATTTCACCATAGAAATAGTCGGCATGGGTTGTTCCTAAACAAGGTATTCCCATCCGGGCCTGGGCCCAAACCGTGGCATAAGTTGAATGGGTGTGGACAATACCTCCCACCTCCGGCCACGCCCGGTAAAGGGCCAGATGGGTCGATGTATCCGATGAGGGGCGAAGGTCACCATCCACCACATTGCCCTCCAGGTCGACTACTACCATGTCCTCGGCCTTCATCTCTTCATAGGACACTCCACTTGGTTTGATAACAACCAAGCCCCGCTCCCGGCAAATCCCGCTGACATTGCCCCAGGTATAAGTCACCAGACCCCGTCTGGGTAGTTCCAAATTAGCTTCTAAAACCGCTTCCTTCAGCTGCTCCAGCATGGTTATTCCCTCCCGTTTCAATATACCATTATTATCGTCCGGCGTTAATTGACTACTAGGTCATTAAACTTCCCATAAACATCATCCCACGGTCCCTTAGCGTGAGGTTCGTAAACCTTTACAGGGAAGGAGCGGCGGATAAGCTGCCGGGCCTCCTCAAGGGACTTGATGTCACCAAGGGCCATAGCCTGCATCAAGATGTTCCCTGCTGCCGTAGCTTCGATGGGACCAGCCACTACCGGAAGTCCCGTGGCATCCGCAGCCAGCTGGCAGAGGAGTTCATTTTGGGTTCCTCCTCCCACCATGTGGATCACCCGGGCCGGCCTACCGGTGATTTCCTTCAGTCTATCAACTGTCCAGCGGTATTTCAAAGCCAAGCTCTCTAGACAGCAGCGAATCAACGCAGCTGCAGTATCCGGTACCGGCTGATTAGTCCGCCGGCAGAAATCCTGGATTGCCCCAGGCATATCCGGCGGATTCATGAATTCATCGGCATCCGGGTCGATAAAGGCCTGGAGCGGCTTGGCGGTTCTGGCCATCTCGGTGAGCTCATCATAGGAATACTCGTTGCCTGCTCGGCGGAAGCTGCGGCGGCACTGCTGAACCAGCCAAAGTCCCATGATATTCTTTAGGAAACGATAAGTGCCGCAGACACCGCCCTCGTTGGTGAAATTATTGGCTAGGCTCTGCTCATTGACAATAGGCTCCTTGACCTCCACCCCCATCAGTGACCAGGTGCCTGAACTTATGTACACATAGTCGGTCTCCTCTGTGGGCACAGCAGCCACCGCCGAGCCGGTGTCGTGACTGGCGGGAACAATTACCGGAATCTCAGCCCCTTCACAGCCCAGCTCTCGGGTAATAGACGGCCTAACTGACCCAATTACTGTCCCCGGCTCCACGATCTCGGTCAGCAGTTCACGGCGAATAGAGAATTTATCCAACAGATCAAAGGCCCAATCCCGGCGGTGCGGATCCAGCATTTGGGTAGTAGAGGCAATGGTAAACTCGGTAACCTTGCGGCCGGTGAACCAGAAATCGAAGAGATTGGGCATCAAAAGCATTGTCTCGGCTTGGGCCAAGATGGGAGAGTTCCTTTTCGCTAGGGCCAGCAGCTGAAACAGGGTGTTAAACCTGATAAACTGATTACCCGTTGCTCTAAACAGCTCTTCCCGGGGAACTATCTTGAAGGCCTCTTCCATCATCCCTTCGGTGTGCAGGTCCCGATAGTGGATCGGATTGCCCAAGAGCTCATCACCGGACCCCAAGAGCCCGAAATCTACACCCCAGGTATCAATGGCCATGCTGGCTACGTCATTGCCGTATGCCTGTACACATTGGGCCAGCCCCTGTTTCATCTCATGGAAAAGCCTTAGTGCATCCCAATAGGTAGTAGAGTGCACAGTTACCGCCTGGTTGGGGAATCGATGCAAAACTTCCAGTTCCACCCGCTCGCCATCGAAATGACCAACTATGGCCCGTCCGCTCTCGGCGCCCAAATCAAAGGCCAGAAACTTCTTTCCTTTGTGAGCCATCCCATTCCCTCCCTAATTCTGCAGCTCATGGTAATATCTGTTTAGGCAGTTTAATGTAATTGTTCTTGCTAAAGAAGAAAAATCCCTTGCCGAAAATAGTTACATGACATAGGTACTTGGGCGAACCAATGGCGGCAAACTGCCCCTGTGGTTGCCGGCATAACCTCTATAATGTAATATGGGATTAACAAATACTGCCTTCAGAAAGTTGAGCAGGGAAATGGAGGCTTAAGTATGAGTACAAACCCCCTTGCAGTTATCGAGGCTAAGGACAAGAGGCTCTACGACAGCCTAACAGCTGCCGGGAAGATGACCTTTGAAGAAGGAGCTCTATCTACCAAGCACAAGCTGCTTATTGCCATGGCACTGGATGCCGCCCATGGAGCCGCTGCGGGCGTGAAATCCCTCGCCATGCAGGCCATTGAGGCCGGTGCCACTGAGGAGGAGATCATGGAGACCATACGGGTTGCCTGCTATGTCTCCGGTGTAGGAAGTGTATATACCGCTGCTGTGGGACTAAAGGATGTGTTCTAAGGACCGTTCTCCCTAGAGAGATGGTGATAGCCATGACTGATAATACCTCAGAGAAGATAGCGGAAATTGCCGAAAAACATAACCTGAGACTACTGGTGTATTTCGGCAGCTATATGACCGAGTTTTATAATGAAGAAAGCGATATCGACATCGCTTACCTAGCCGAGAAGCCTCTGAGCACCGATGAGAAGATGGACCTCCTCCGTGATCTGATCATTGCCCATCGAAAAAGCGAAGTGGACTTGGTTGACCTGCAAACAGCCGATCCACTCCTGCGCTATGAGATCGCGACCAGCGGCCGGCCTTTCTATGAAAAGGAGGAGGGCCTATTTGAGCGGTTGAGTTTATTCTACATCAAACGAATTTATGAGCTGAAGCCGGTCATACGTGAGAGAATGAAGACCATCCGCAGGGAGATTCAGGAGCTGATAGCCGATGGTAAGGAAGGCCGTAATTTGCGAGAAACTTAAGGCGTTGGCCAACTATTACGCTGAGCTTGAGGAGCTAGCTGACGGATTAACCCTAAAGGATTATATGTCCGACTTCATCCGCAAACGAGCTATTGAGCGGGAAATCCAGCTGATAGTAGAGTGCGCCACCGATGTCAACAACATGATCCTCAAGCTCCTTAACCGCGGCCCGGCCAAAGACTACTTTAATTCCTTTATCGAACTAGCGGAAAGTGATGTTCGCGACATGGACTTTGCCCTGGCCATCGCACCTTTTACGGGGCTGCGCAACATCCTAGTCCACGAATACCAAGTCATCGATGATGCTGTCGTTTTCAGGTCCATAGGCAATGTACTGCGTTACTATAAGGAATATCTATCGGTTCTCTCAGGGTATCTCGACTGCTGAATGGACTGGCTGACAGGACCAATACTGTCAGCCGACCCACGTAATCTCGCAAAGGGCAGCTCTGCGGCGCGCCAGTACGGCCACACTTACAGAAAAAGCTTTACTTACTGCTTAACCATTCCTTGAGCTTACTTTTATCCGGTACAATCCCACTGAAAAGCACCCGCTCATCAACTACTAAAGCAGGCGTAACCATGACCCCATAGTTGATAATCTCACTAGGGTCTGCGACCTTCTCAACTTCGGCATCGAGCCCTTCTTCTTCCACTATCTCCCGCACCAATTGTTCGAGCTTGTTGCACTTCGCGCAGCCAGAACCTAACACCTTGATGTTCACGTCCCACATCTCCTTTGCTTGGAATATAAAGCTCTTCCCAGGACTGGGCTTCTCTCCATAAGTATTGAAGCAGCTGGTGACGGTGTTGTTTGTGCAGCACCACCAGCCTTCTCCCTATAACATACCAATAAAC
>JAAYHH010000026.1 GCA_012735435.1 Bacillota bacterium
ACAGCTATAATGGTTGTTATATACCCCGGCTCCAGCCATTCAACTCCCCACCTCGCCCCTAGGGCCGGTAGCCACTGGATCTGCATCATTGCTGCTGTCGCTCCGGTCAACCCGCATAGTGCACCGACCGAAAGGTCGATATGGCCCGCGGTAATGACAAACACCATGCCCATAGCCAGGTAACCGTTAATAGCAGTTTGCCGAAATAGGTTCGAGAGGTTTCTAGGCTCCAAGAAGGTGCCCCCAGTTGCGATGGCCAAAGCGATCCAAATTGCCAGCAGGGCAAAAACCATCGTATAAGGGCGGAGATTGTCTCGAAATGCCCTCGTACTCAACTGTCTTCCAATGGATAATCTGATCTCCGGCTGCGCCATGTTATCACCGCTCCTATCCCGTTCTTACCGGCCTTGCTCCCATTGTCGCAAGGGCCATAATCGTCTCTGCTTCGGCCTCGGCGCTGTCAAGTATCCCAGCGGCCGTACCGTCGTGCATTACCAAAATGCGGTCACTCATGCCTAGGATTTCGGGCAGCTCGGAAGAAACCATTACGATGGCCATCCCCCTGGCTGCCAACTGGTCCATAATTTCGTAAATCTGATACTTAGTGCCCACATCTATACCTCTAGTCGGTTCATCCATCAAGAGGATGCGGGGACTGGTCATGAGCCACTTGGCAATGGACACCTTCTGCTGATTTCCTCCACTTAAGGTGTCCACCGAAGACTCTAGAGAGGGAACCCTGATGCTGAGCTCGCTTACAAACCGCCTTGTAGAAGCAAGCTCCAGCCCCTGGTTAATTACAGGACCGCTGCTTAACCGGGGCAAGGAGGGCAGGGATATATTACTTGTTACCGAATGCATGGGGATCAGTCCGGTGAGTTTCCTATCTTCCGTTACCAAGCCCATTCCTAACGCAATGGCATCCCGTGAGGAACGAATGGTCACCGGCTCTCCATCTATCTCGATAGACCCTGAAATATCGACACCGTATTCCCCGAATAGGCTTTGCAAGAGCTCCGTGCGGCCCGAACCCATCAATCCCCAGATGCCGAGAATCTCGCCGCTTCTTGCTTCAAAGGAAACATCTCTAACTGCATACAGGTCCCTGTTTTCCGGATCCCTTACCGTCCAGTTTTTGACCCGGAGCATCACCGGACCGGGCCTGCGGGTTTTGGGAGGGAACCTGCCGGCGGGAGGCCGGCCTACCATCATGGCGATTACCTTTTCTTCAGTTAAGTCCTCTGTCTTTTCTGTCCCGATTATCTTGCCGTCCCGCATGACTGTGATCCGGTCGGCAATTTCAAAGAGCTCCCTTAACTTGTGGGAAATATAGATGCAGGTTACGCCCCGGGCTTTCAGGTCCTTGAGGGTCTGCATCAGCCGGTGGATTTCCGCATCATTGAGGGCAGAGGTGGGCTCATCGAGGATGAGAAGCCGTACATGACCCCTGAGGGCTTTGGCTATCTCGACCATCTGCCGCTGTCCGACTCCCAAGCTGCTGATCAAGGCAGTTTCAGGAACGTCGAGCCCTATTCGATCAAGGAGCGAGCGGGTATCGCTGTAGAGGCGCATTTCATTGACGATGCCGAACCTCGCGGGCTCTGCTCCTAAGAAGACGTTTTCAGCTACAGTCATCTGCTTTACCAGGGCAAGTTCCTGATGGATAATCCTAATTCCCTTAGCCTCAGAATCACGGATCCCGGTAAGGCGAAGGGGTTCCCCTTGGTAAATCAGTTCTCCTTCATAGGTTCCGTAGGGGTACGTACCGCTTAAGATCTTCATTAGAGTAGACTTGCCGGCACCATTCTCACCGCATAAGCCGAGGATTTCTCCCGCTCTGATCTCTAGAGAGACTCCGTCTAGAGCCCTCGTGCCCGGAAAATCCTTTGTCACATTGCGGATTACAAGCAAACTGTCATCAGCTGGCAACACCGTCTCCTCCATTTCCAAAGGGCAGCGTCTTACCTGCTGCGTGATCAATGTAGGGGTGCACCCCCAAGCCGCCGCTGTTTAGGGGTGCTCCCCTTGGCCGTTGAACAGACTACTGCCTGTCGGGCCACTGGTCCCTGGGAATATTGCGGTAGACGTCCTCGAGGCTGTGGAAGCCGCCCTGGACAATGACTTCGTAGAGGTTATCTTTAGTTACCGGTATCACATCGACGAAGATGGCGTTCTGCTCGATGCCTTTTTCTTCGTTGATATACTTGCCGTTGATCATGTGCTCTATGGAGTTGCCCTTGGCCAGCTCAACGGCTGCTATCATCGCGGTATCAGCAAGGATGCGGACATCCTTGAAGACAGTTACCGTCTGGGTGCCTTCTGCTACACGCTGACAGGCTACCAGGTCAGCGTCCTGGCCGCAGGTTGGGACCTTACCGGCTAGGCCCTGCTCCTGGAGTGCCTGTACAGCACCGCCAGCCGTGCCGTCATTGGCGCAGATAACGGCATCGATTTGATTGGAATGGGCAGTCAGTGCATTCTCTACATGCTTCAGAGCCTCTTCAGGACTCCAGGCATCGCACCACTGCTCGCCTAGGAGCACAATGTCGCCGCTGTCAATCAAGGGCTGCAGTACTTGGAACTGTCCCTTCCGGATCAGATAGGCATTGTCATCGGTGGGTGAGCCGCCGATCCAGAAGTAACGCCCCTTCGGCACCTGTTCTACAACTGCCTTAGCCATTTCATAGCCGACCCGGACGCTGTCAAAGGATACGTAGATTGCCTCCGGATGATAAATCGCGACGTCGTAGGCGATGCACGGTATACCCTCACTAACGGCCATTTCTACTCCGGTGGCAGCTACGTCGCTGTTTCTGGCAATGATGATCAAAGCATCGATGCCCCGAGCAATGAGATTTTCAATCTGTGAGTTCTGTACAAACTCGTCATTGTTGGCATCGGTGAAAATAACCTCGACTCCGAGTTCCTCGCCTTTCTCCTTCATCAGGATCTGCTCCCGTGCCCAGCGCTCTTCAGAGAGGCTGCGAATGGAAACGCCGATGGTAAT
>JAAYHH010000027.1 GCA_012735435.1 Bacillota bacterium
CTTCTCTCTCCTGTCGTCCGTCGTCAATCGTCATACGTCTGCCCATTTATTCGTCACTCGCAACTAGTTTCCTTCTCATATTTGTAAACTTTTTCATAACCCGACTCATTAGACGTCCCATTTTCATATCAGAAAAACGGTTACGTAATCCCTTCGACCACAGCCGATACTAGAGCTGGCCCGTCAGGCAATGTATCAAGCTAAGAAAGAACACCGGAATTCCAACAGGGTACTGTAAGTTACCCGAGCAGGAGACTTTCCTCTCTCTTACGAAAACGGAATTAGCGCTAGCGAAATCCCCCCTCTTGAAGAGGGTTTCCGCATCTTAGTGCCCAATTATGTGATTTAATGTAATGAATGCAGCAGATGGGGGATTTCATGGAAAGATATAAATTTTTCTATGGATGGAAAATCGTTGCTGCCAGCGCAATTATTCTGGCCGTAAGTTTGGGAATGTATAAGACAACCAGTGTCTTCATCAAACCGGTCTGCGAGTCTCTGGGCTTTGGACGCAGTGAGTTTACGCTGCACAGGACAATCATCACACTTACTAACGCATTTATAGTGCCAGTTTATGGAATGGCCATTAAGCGGTTTGGAGTAAAAAAAGTGCTCCTCATCGGAGCATCTATGTTGAGCTTGGTAACAATAGGTTATTCCTTCGCAAACCATCTTTGGCATTTCTACGTATTGGCTTTTATCTATGGTATCTTCTATAGCGCCGCACACTTCATGATCATCGGTATATTGATAAACTGTTGGTTCAAGGACAAAAGGGAATTTGCAACCGGCCTTGCTTATTCCGGGAGTGGTCTTGGTGGTGCAATAATGATACCCGTGGTCAGCCGCGCCATTGAGCTTGTCAACTGGCGCTTTGCATACAGATTCATGGGAGTCTTGGCGCTAGCTGCACTTATTCCCATCACGCTTTTTTTCGTCAAAGACAAACCTGAAGACGTTGGACTAAAGCCTTATACCTTACCCAGAGAGGAAACCGGAGAGGAAAAGCAGACAAAGAGATCCGCCTTCAACATGTCCCTACATGAATCCTTCCAAACCAGCAGGTTCTGGCTGCTCTCCACAGCATTCTTCCTCATTTCAGCCTTCGCCGCAGCTACCAACACACACTCAACCCCATATCTCAGTGATATTGGCTATCCAACGGCGATGGTATCCGCTGTTATCTCGGTTTTTATGGTGTTCTTAACGATAGGAAAAATCATTCTGGGCGCTGTTTACGATCGGTTCGGAACCATGGCGGGAAATGCCTTGGTTGCAATTTCCAGTCTCATATTTCCAGTTGCAGCACTGCTCTCACATCTGCCAGTATTTCCTTGGATTTACGCAGTGTCGGTGGGCTTGGCGAACTGCGGCCTATCGGTTCCCCTTTCGCTGCTGATTACAAGGCACTTTGGGTTCAAAGACTATCCCATGATTTTCAGCATCTTTACCATGATAACCGCATTAGGCGCGTCGATCTCGGTTCCTCTAATGGGAGCGGCATATGATTATTCGGGAAGCTACCGGCCGGCCTGGATAGCACTGTTTGTACTCTCGGTAATCATTTCGGTCTGCCTTGCTGCCTCCGAGGTTATTTACAGGAGAGAAGTAAGAGACAGTCTAGTGAGCAGCAAGCACAATTTTTCTACTTCCCCATCTAATCCCGCCGGTAAATAAGATACGATCGAAGAATTAAGGAAAAGGCAAACAGAAAGGCAATCACGAATTCGACTATCTTCATGGACACAGATTGAATCCGAAATATGGTTTCGTTCAAAACGGCTAAGACAAACAGGGCGGCCAGTAGAAGCTGGTAAAACTTCAACATGGTTGAATCCGCCCGTTGGTATCTCTCCATCACCTGTTCCTCAGGCATCTCTCTGGCTAAATCTCTGACAAGGCAGAAGCTGAAGAAGCCGAAGAAAGCAAAGAAAACGAACTGCGGCTCATCCGAATACGATCCCAAGAAACCAAGAAAGCCGAACCATCCAGTTCTTGACCGACACTGCAGCATCACTTAGACACCTCCCCGTCCAAATATTATTCCAGCCGCCGAGTCCGTAGGGCGGCAGACACCTTCCTTCAAGACTTTGCCCCTGATAAGGTATGCCTGAACCAATGCTGTAAAACCCCAAAGGCAAACATCTCACCTTATCCGGTTCATTCTATGTCAATATAGTAGTCCCGGTAGGGGCTTTCCGGCTCTGAGCTGGCCGCCAGGAACCAGGGGTGCTGGCTGCTGGTATGGTTGCACACCAGA
>JAAYHH010000158.1 GCA_012735435.1 Bacillota bacterium
GCACTAAAACGATCAATATGATGACCGTAGCGAGCATAATATCTGTCCGGAAGCGCTGGTATCCGTAGCGAACGGCAAGGTCGCCCAAGCCACCTCCTCCGACAGCCCCTGCCATGGCTGAATAACCAATGAGATTTACAGCTGTAATTGTCACCCCGGAAACCAGGGAGGGCAGCGCTTCGGGAATCAGTACCTTCCAGATAATTTGAAATGGCGATGCGCCTAAAGCCAAGGCCGCTTCCACAACCCCTCCATCCACTTCCTTTAGGGCTGTTTCCACCAACCGGGCCACAAAGGGAATGGCAGCTACCGTCAAGGGCACCATGGCTGCTGTTGTACCTATGGATGTCCCAACCAGCATCCTGGTAAAGGGGATAATGGCTACCATCAAGATGATAAAGGGTATCGACCGCCCGATGTTGATAATAGTGGCCAGCACCCGGTTGACAAAGGGGTTCTCCAGGATATGGCCCCGCTCGGTAGTAACCAGGATAATGCCCAAGGGTAAACCGATTGCTTCGGCGAGGACTACTGCGACCCCCACCATGTACAAAGTTTCACCGGTAGCCTGCCAGATTAATCTCCAAACCATGGGGTTAAACATCCCGCAGCACCTCCACGTGTAGATCCTGCCCAGCCAAGAACTCTGTGGCTTCAGCAATGGCTTCGTTCTCCCCAGACAGCTGCACCACCAAAGTCCCGAAGGGGGTGTCCTTGACGTGGTCGATCCGTCCGAAGAGGATGTTGACCATCACCGGAAAGCGCTGCATCAAAGCGCCCATAATGGGTCTGCCTGCCGAGTCCCCGATAAAAGAAATTTTAAGAAGAGGCCCATCACCGTTTGCATGCTGCTCCAAAAGATCCGGCGGAATTTCGATATCGATTACGCCCCGAACTAAGCGGCGGGCTTCTTCTGTCTCAGGTCTGGTGAACACATCCAGAACCGGTCCGCACTCTACGATGCGGCCGTTTTCAATCACGGCTACCCGATCACAGACCTGCTGGATTACCGGCATTTCGTGGGTGATCAAGAGAATCGTAAGCCCCATCTTGCGGTTGATATCCTGAAGCAGCTCCAAGACAGCCGTTGTTGTTTCCGGATCCAAAGCGGATGTTGCCTCATCACAAAGGAGCACCTCCGGTCGGTTAGCCAAGGCCCTGGCAATGCCTACCCGCTGTTTTTGACCGCCGCTGAGCTGGGCAGGGTAGCTGTCAGCCTTGTCTTCAAGACCTACCAGCCGCAAGAGCTCATAGACCCGCTCCCTGATCTCCGCCTTGGGTATGCCGGTGATCTCCAAGGGAAACGCCACATTGCCGAATACGGTCCGGGAGGACAGCAGGTTAAAGTGCTGAAAGATCATGCCGATTTTCTGCCGGGCCTTCCGGAGATCCCCCTTGCTCAGGGCCGTCATGTCGATGCCGTTGACGAGCACCTGGCCTTCCTGGGGCCTTTCCAGCATATTGATACAGCGCACCAAGGTGCTCTTGCCTGCACCGGAAAGGCCGATAATGCCGAAGATCTCGCCGGGCTTGACATCAAGGCTGACGTTATCCAAAGCCCGGAGCTCCCGTTGGCCGTCGGTATATATCTTGGTTAAACCGCGGATTTTGATCAAACATCCCCACCCCCTGCTTTCCAAACAGCTTAAAAAAATCCCCTTCCAAGACGGAAGAGGATAATATATCATATCACTTCAATTCCGTCTCTCATCTCTCTAGTGCCTTATCGGACACCAGCAGGAATTGGCACCTTGCGCCGAAGCGCCGGTTGCCGGGTTTCATTGGGCCAGTCCCTCCACCACTCTTGATAAGAGCAAGAACTGCTTATCCGTTATTTAGTTGTTAGACCAAGTATAGCAGTAGCAGTTTTTCCTGTCAACAGCTAATTTTGCCATTGCAAGATTTTGCACCTTGGCCGCAGGTGCTGCAGCCGCAAAACTACGCCTCAGCCCCCGCCACGTGCAAGCTGTATGTAATCCCTCCGGAAACATGATAGGGGCGGCAATTCACCGCCCCGGTATGCTGTGCTGGGGCTGAAGCCTTGAGCCCAGCCGCCTGTCAGGTTTGCAGCCTTGAGGTTGTTAGTCGTCCTCTTTCTCGTCCTTCTTTTCCTTGCTCAGCTCCTCCAGCCGCTCTTCAATGTCGGCCAGTTCTTCCTGTAAAATTTCTGCCTGGTGCTGAAGGAAAGCAACCTCATCCTCGACGTCCCACCGGTAGGGCGCCGGCGCTCCGGGCCCGGCGTAGCCGGCCGGCCCACGATGGTAGACCGGGACCCCAGGGCCGGGATAGCGTGCCCATCCCGGTACACCGGTAGCGTAATACATGTGCCGCCAGCCCCGGCCTCGGCCGAAACCTCTTCCCCGCCGGACCCAGCCCCATCCTGGGTTCATATACCCGGGAACGCTGAAACCAGCGCAATATCCAGTCCCTCTTCCTGTCATAGGGCCAAATCCCATGGGCCCACTGCCGTCTCCTCTTGGCATAGCTGCACCTCCTTTCACAACACCGCTCCCTTATCTGTCGACATAGGCTTTGCTCCTATTTGTTCTTTAGCGAGCATATGCTCATTATTATATTAGGACCTTCCTCTTAATTTGTCAAGTGTTCATAACTCTTTTTTCAGCCCTTCCCGGCTAGTGTTATGTCGACTGAGAAATCCCCTTCGCCGGAAAAGCCTGTCGATATGGAAGGAATAAGACACTTCAGGGATAAGTCATACAGTAGGATTGTGAACTACATCGCGGAAACAGCTAGGTTGCCACGACAGGGAGGTAGGCTGCTTTATGGCAAAAAAAGCACTAATAGTTCGAGGCGGCTGGGATGGCCATCAGCCGGTTCAAGTTTCAGAGCTTTTTAGAGAGATTCTGGAAAGCGAAGGGTTTCAGGTTGACATCTCTGAGACTCTAGATGCGTTTCTCGATGTAGAAAAGCTCAAGGCTCTGGATCTCATTATTCCCATCTGGACCATGGGTAAGATCACCCGGGAGCAGGTTATGCCGGTGCTGGAAGCAGTAGCCAGCGGAGTCGGTCTGGCAGGATGCCACGGCGGCATGTGTGATGCCTTCCGTGAAAGCGTCCATTGGCAGTTTATGACCGGCGGACAGTGGGTGGCCCATCCCGGCGGAGATGGAGTCGAGTATGTAGTAAACATCAAGCGGGGGTCAAGTCCCATCGTCGAGGGTCTGAAAGATTTTAAGGTGAAAAGCGAGCAGTATTATGTACATATTGACCCTGCCGTTGAAGTCCTGGCTACTACCCGCTATCCCACGGTCCCCGGCCCCCATTCTGCCAACGGCGAAGTAGATGTGCCGGTGGTTTGGACGAAACGCTGGGGCAAGGGCAGGGTCTTTTACTGCTCCCTTGGACACCATGCCGATGTACTGGAGGCTTATGAACCTCGGACCATTATGCGGAGAGGGTTCCTTTGGGCCGCGGAAGGAAAAGAAATTGCAAAGCACAGCAATGAAGAGAGCTACGTTGAAGCCCTAAAAAGAATGTTTTAAAGGAGTGAAGTAGATCCCATGAACAAAGTCAAAGTAGGTATCATAGGGTGCGGGAATATAAGCAGCATCTATCTTAAGAACTGCACCCAGACCTTTGAGATCTTGGAGGTTGTCGCCTGCGCTGATCTGATTCATGAGAGGGCCCAGGCTCAAGCGAAAGAGTACGGCGTGCCCAAGGCATGTTCAGTGGAAGAGCTGCTGCAGGATCCCGAGATTGAAATTGTGCTTA
>JAAYHH010000159.1 GCA_012735435.1 Bacillota bacterium
TCAATCTTTACCGTTCTTGCCTTTTCTCGAAAATCCTCTATAGTCACCGAGATTTCAACTCTACCCCGCCGTACTTTGCTGGCGGCAACCCGGCGGATTGTCTCTTCCAGGAAACTGTACTCCCGGGGAAGGCGGATAGAAAAATCGCTGTAGCGCTGATTTACAGACCGCATCTCCACGGTGACCACAACTTGATCTCCGGCTTGTCCATAGCCGTAGCCTGTCATACTAAAAACAGCCATTTCCCAGCCCCATTTCCACAAATGCAAATTCAGAGATTAAAGGCCGCCGGCGGCCTTCATACCTAGTTTCTTGCCAGCTGCCAGAAGTCCTGCTCACACCCTGATCACCGCCAGCCGCGCCTTTAGCTTCCCATGTACCGCTGCAACTATGTCCCCGGATACCGCACAGATTCCGGAAAAAAACAGCACAACTGCCCACTGGCCCGAGGCTAAAGGCACCGTGTTGAAAACGGGCTGAAGGAAAGGTATGTACAGGACACCAAGCTGCATTAGGGTAGACACCAGCACAGCTCCCACAAGCCAAGGGTTGCCCAAAAGCCCCAGCTCCCATACCCGGTGCTGTTCTGAACGGCACTGGAACACGTAGAACAGCTGAGACATAACCAATGTGGTAAAGGCCATGGTCTGGGCAGACTTCAGCATGCCGCTCCCCAAGAACAACTCTACGACAAACACCGTCAAGGTACTAAGCCCAATCAAGAGGCCTTGTAGGGCAATCCGCAAATGCAAACCTCGGGCAAAAATCCCCTCCTGGGGGGACCGGGGACCCCGCTCCATAATATCTGGATCCCCTGGGTCGACACTGAGGGCAACGGCGGGCAAGCCGTCGGTAACCAGATTCATCCACAAAATCTGGATAGGCACTAATGGCAGAGGCAGGCCGGCAACAGCTGCCAGCAGCATGGTGAGAACTTCGCCTACATTGCATCCTAACAGGTATCTGATAAATTTCCGGATATTATCATAAATAACCCTGCCTTCTTCGATGGCCGCCACGATGGTGGCAAAGTTGTCATCAGCCAGGACAAGATCTGAAGCTTCTTTAGTTACATCTGTTCCGCTCTTGCCCATGGCAATGCCGATATCCGCCTCCTTAACCGCGGGGCCGTCATTAACCCCGTCGCCGGTCATGCCCACAATTTCGCCCCGGGCCTTCAAAGCCCGCACGATCCTCACCTTATGCTCGGGCTTTACCCGGGCGAAGACATTCACTTCCCCCACAGCCTTCTCAAGCTCAGCATCATCCATGGTATCCAGCTCGGTGCCAGTAAAGGCCCTGGCCTTTCCCGAAACCAAGCCCAGCTCTTCGGCAACGGCCAGAGCCGTATTGGCGTGATCACCGGTGACCATGATGGTCCGAATTCCCGCCCGCCGGGCTAATGCCACTGCCCTCACCGCCTCGGGCCGAGGAGGATCCATCATGCCCATCAACCCCAAAAATGTCAGGCTCCGTTCGATCTCACCCTCCCTTAAGGTGCCTAGACCGGCCCTTTGTATCATGGGTAGATCAGTCCTTACGGCAAAGGCCAGGACCCTTAAGGCGGAGCTGGACATGGCTTCATACTGCCTTCGGATATGCTGTTTATCCCAAAGGGACAGGGGAATGGCTTTTCCGTTTTTCAAAATGTGGGTGCAAAGCTCGAGGATGACATCTGGTGCACCCTTGGTCCAAGCAGTAAGCCTCTGCCCCGGTCCTTGGGTGATCACCGTCATCCGTTTGCGGCCGGAATCAAAGGGAAGCTCGGCGATGGGCCTTAGCTGCGCCTCCAATTCTTCCCGATAAACTCCGGCCTTGGCAGCAGCAACTAACAGGGCGCCTTCCGTAGGGTCGCCGACAAGGCTCCACTCACCCTGCCCGCTGCCGCTGACTGGCCTCAGCCTCCGCCAAAGACCCTTTAGGCCCCCCTCTTTTTGTCCCTGGGGATAGATCCGGGCATTGTTGCAAATGGCACTGGCGGTAAGGAGCTGCTTTAGGTCATGGTCCGGCTCTAAAATCGGACTCCCATCGGCCCCCAAGAGTTGACCTTCCTGCCCATAGCCTGTACCAGTTACTTGGTATGACCTAAGGGGCAGGTGAATTTCCCTGACGGTCATTACGTTTTGGGTAAGGGTGCCGGTTTTGTCGGAGCAGATAACGGTGGCACATCCCAATGTCTCCACCGCCGGCAGGTGGCGGACAATGGCGTTGCGGCGGCTCATGCGCTGGACACCGATGGCTAAGGCAATGGTGACTACCGCTGGCAGACCCTCAGGAATCGCTGCAACAGCAAGGCTTACACCTGTGAGAAACATTTGGTAAAAGGGTCTTCCCTGGAGAATGCCGATGGCAAATACCACAGCCACCACCAAGAGGCACCCTGCCACCAGCCACTTGCCCAGCTGCTCCAACCGTTTCTGGAGGGGAGTAGCTTCCATGGGCGCGCCGTGGATCATGGCTGCTATTTTCCCGATCTCGGTATCCATACCGGTGTGGGTAACGACAAACTTCCCTTTCCCCCGCACTACTGTGGTGCCCATGAAAACGCTGTTGCGGCGGTCCCCCAAGGATGTGCCGGCTCTTGCGGCGTATTCCCAGTCCTTTGTCACCGGATGGGATTCACCGGTAAGGGCTGCCTCTTCAACAGCCAAAAGATTGCTTTCCAGCAGCCGCCCGTCGGCGGGAACCCGCTGTCCGGGGCTGAGGAAAACAATATCACCTGGAACTAGCTCTGCCGCTTCTATTTCCTGCTGCCGTCCATCCCGCAGGACAACACACGTCGGCGCAGCTAGCTCCCGCAGGGCCTCTAAAGACCGCTCTGCTTTATGTTCCTGGATAAACCCCAAAAGGGCATTGCATAAGATAATTGCCAAAATTGCAAGCGTATCGGCGGTTTCGCCAAGGAGAGCAGAGATCAAGGTAGCGCCGATTAATACCATTACCATAAAATCCTGAAACTGCCGTAGGAACCTGACCAAGAGCGGGGAGCGGGAAGGTTCTGCCAGGAGATTGGGCCCGAATTTGCCACCCCGCCTTTCTGCTTCCTTACTAGAAAGGCCAAGTGCAGCATCGGTGCCAAGCTCCTTCAAGACTGTCTCCGTTGGCTGATGATAATATTCGCTACCGGACATTTCCTCTACTTCCTCCCCCGGGTGTCACGATAACATCACCTAAAGAACTTCAGTCCCATAATCCTTATTCCCAGGGGCTAAGAAAAATTCGCCGGGGAAAGAAGGGGTGCCTTTGAGATCTAGGCAAAAAAATGACCTGCCGCCCTGGCAGATCATTTTATTTCTTTCAGGAACAATCTACTCTGTATTGTCTTACTGCTCCCGGAGATCCTCAAGCCGCTTTAGAGCCCGCCGGGCACCGTCATGGTTTTCATCCAGCTGAAGTGCCCTATCAAAGGCATGCTCCGCCTCTTCGTATTTTTCCAGTTCAAGGTAAAAAAGCCCGCCTAAGTAGTGGAGCTCTGCAGTCCTGGGGCTATAGCGCAGGGCATTTTCAATCACTTCCAGCGCCTCCTCAACGGCACCATCTTGATGCAGGAGCACAGCTAGCCTAGCTGCCGACTCCGCATGATCCGGCGCAGCCTCCAGCACTTGCCGGTATCTCTCGACAGCAGCCTGCCGGTCTCCGGCTTCCTCCGCCAGAAGGCCCAATCCATAACAAGGTACCGCGACCAGCTCCGGGTCCTCCATGGCCATGAGATAATGGGCTTCGGCCTTACCCCTGTCTCCCCGGATCCGGTAAATATCCCCCATCAGTCCATGGACATGGAGCAAGCTGTCATCTATCAGCAAAGCTTCGCCATAGGCAGCCAGGGCAGCCTGCCAGTCGCCCTTGGCATTGTATGCCATTCCCAAGGCCACCCGCACCTCGCTGTCTCCAGGATCCAGGGCAGCTGCCTGCTGCAGCTCTTTGATAGCCAAGTCCTGAAAACCCAAGGCATAATAGATAAGCCCGTTGGTAAAGTGGATATCGGCACGGGTACGGTTGGCGCTGGAAACTGGAGCCATTGTGATGGAAACAGCCAGAATCCCGGCCAGGATAAACAGGATGTGTCTCCGCAAATGTAACACCTCACAGCGGCTCTCCGAAGGAGCGAAGAGCTAGAGAAAATATAGAGCTTGAAGCCTGAGCACTAAGTTGATGGATGTCCTAATGTATTTCGGCATGGGGAAAGGGACTTCCTCTTATTGTTGTGCTATACTTATAGGGAATTCCAACCCGGAACCTGTGGCTTCGGGGTTGCTGGCGAGGATGTGTTGAGGATATGGCGATGGATGGAATTACTTTAGCGGCAGTCAAAGAAGAAATGCAGCAGCTCTTGGGCTGCCGCATTACTAAAATATACCAGCCTGGGAGGCGGGACATTGTTATCCACTGCCGCCGTCCTGGAGGCAGCCAGGCGGTTATCTTATCGGCTGATCCCCAGAACGCCCGGGTTTTCTTGACAGAAGAGGTCCCGGCGAATCCCTTGCATCCGCCTTCCTTCTGCATGCTCCTGAGAAAATACCTGGAGGGCGGCAAGATCGCATCTGTAGAGCAGCCTGACCTGGAGCGGATTTTGGAGATTACAGTGGAGAATATCGCCGACACCGGTGAACTGACCCGTTACCGTTTGATCACCGAAGTAATGGGACGGCACAGCAATATCATTCTCCTAGATGCAGCCGGCAAGGTGCTGGACGGTGTCATCCGGATAGACAGCCGGGTCAATCGCTACCGGGAGATTATTCCCGGGGCTGTCTACATCCCTCCTCCGGATCAGGGAAAGCTGTCACTTCTAGCCCCAGATTGGCAAGCCTTCCTTACCAGAATGGCCCCAGCCTCTCCTGAAGCCCGCCTTTCCCGGCTAATCCAAGACAACTTTACCGGCATCAGCCCCAGGGTCGCAGCTGAACTGGTAATCCGGGCAGGATTGGACCCAGATACCCTGCGGCGGGATATTGACCGTGACCGGCTCAAGGAGCTTTACCAGGTGCTTAAGGAGCTGGGTGAAAGGATCAAAGAGGGGCGCTTCGCCCCCCAGATTGGGCTAGACGCCGACGGAGAACCATGCGGGGTATCAGCTATCCAGCTGACCTCCCAATTTCATGCAGCCTGGGAGTTTGGTTCCATGTCCAGGGCTCTGGAAACTTATTACGCCCATAAGCTGACAAGACAAGAAATGGCCAATTTGTACCGGAATCTCATCCAGGTGGTGGAGGGGCACCAAAATCGGTTGGCCAAGAAAATTAAGGCCCAGGAAAGGGAACTTTCGGCAGCGGAGGATGCCGAAACTTACCGGGTCTACGGCGAACTGCTCACCGCCAATCTCTACCGGCTGCAAAAGGGGATGGAATCTGTCGCCTTGGAGAACTTCTATGATCCTGAGCTAAGAAAAGTCACCATCCCTTTGGATCCAAGGCTGACCCCCTCTGAGAACGCTCAAAGCTACTTTCGCCGGTACAACAAGGCCAAGAAGACCCAGGTAGAGGGAATGTACCATTATCAGCGTTCTTTAGAGGAGAAGGAATACCTGGAACAGGTTCGGACCAGCTTGGACTTGGCTGTGGATCTATCGGATCTATTGGACATTCAAAGGGAGTTGATGGAAGAAGGCTATATCCGCCCTGCCAAGGGCCAAAAATCCAAGGACTCAAATAAGAGGCCGCAGCCGCTGCGGTTCCGGTCCAGTGACGGACTGGAGATTCTCGTAGGCAGAAACAACCGCCAAAACGAACATCTGACCTTCAAGGCAGCTAACCCCGATGACATCTGGCTCCATGTCAAAGATATACCTGGTTCCCATGTGATTATCAAGGCACAGGGGATGGAACCCCCGGCAGCTACCCTTGAAGAGGCAGCCCTCCTCGCTGCCTATTACAGCAAAGGCCGCACAGGCCATAATGTGGCGGTGGATTACACAGCCCGGAAACATGTCCGCAAACCCCGGGGAGCTAAACCGGGAATGGTGATCTACGATCATCATCGGACCATCTTTGTCTCGCCCCTGCCGGAAGTTGTTAGGCCCCTTTTGGAGAGGCAAGTGAAGACCGCTGCCCTAGACAAAACTTGATCTATTTAAATAGACGAAGGACCCTACCTTACCAGCAGGGTCCTTTTATTAGTTGACAGAAAATGGGCGAGTTCTCCGATCCTGAAGTGTCTCTGCTCGATTTGATACCGGCTGCCTGCACCCACCCTCCGTCTTTGACTTTTGACCTATGAAAAGCGCAGCTGGAAAGTACTGCCTAAGCATCAATAATACTCTAGGCTATGCATTCCAGAGATAAAGGTTCGTTGATGAACTTTTTTCTCCTGCAATATGGGAGTTAATATATCGTTAAAGATGCTTTAGTGCCGGAAATGCCGGCGCTGGGTAAATACCATGGGAATACCGGCCTCATTGGCAGCGGCAATGGAGTCCTTGTCCCGGATGGAACCTCCCGGCTGGATGATGGCTTTGATCTTGTACTCCGCCGCCAGCTTTACCACATCATCGAAGGGGAAGAAGGCATCTGATGCCAGGATGGCACCCTGGGCCTTCTCTCCGGCTTGTCTAAGGGCGATCCTTGCTGCCTCCAGCCGGTTCATTTGCCCTGCCCCCACCCCGAGGGTCATGCCGTCCTTGGCCACCACAATCGCGTTGGACTTGACGTATTTGACAGTCTTCCAGCCAAACTCCAGGTCCTTCCACGCATCCTCCTCCGGTGCTGTATCGGTTACCACCTGCCAGGCGTCCCTGGTATCCTCTGAAAGGTCTGCCTCCTGCACCAGCCAGCCTCCCTTAACCCGTTTCCAATCCCACCATTTGTCCTGGGGTGGATTAGCCAGGGCCTCCAGCCGAAGAAGCCGCAAGTTCTTTTTCTGGGTCAAGATTTCCAGAGCCTCATCAGTGAAATCAGGGGCGACGATTACCTCCAAGAAGATCTCCGCCATCTGCCGGGCTGTCTCTCCGTCAACGGCCCGGTTGCAGGCGATAATTCCGCCAAAGATGCTCACTGGATCACCGTCATAGGCCTTGCGGTATGCCTCAGCCAGGGTATCGGCTATGGCCCAGCCGCAGGGGTTTGCGTGCTTAACAGCCACCACCGCCGGCTCTCTGAACACCTTGGCCATCTCCACTGCTGCCGCGGCATCGTTGATATTGTTAAAGGACAGTTCCTTGCCGTGGAGCTGCTCTGCCCGGCAGAGAGAATCTGCCGGTGGATATATATCCCGGTAGAATGCCGCCTTTTGATGGGGATTCTCACCATAGCGAAGCTCCTGCTGCATCACCATTGGAATAAAGCCCTGGGCTGGAAATTCAGCCGCCCCCGGCTGGTCTGAAGCAAGGGCCAGGTTCAGCCGGCCGCTTTCCCGGGCTAGATAGCTGTAGATCAGCGAGTCATACTGGGCGGTATGGCCAAAGGCTTCCAGGGCCAGCTCCCGCCTTAGGTCCATGGATAGAGCTCCTTCACCATCCTGCAGTGCCTTCAGTATCTCAGGATAGCGCCGGGGATTTACTACCACCGCCACTGCCGGGAAGTTTTTAGCAGCTGCCCGGATCATGGTGGGGCCGCCGATATCAATGTTTTCCAAGGCCTCCTCTAGGGTGATGCCCTCCTTGGCGACTGCAGCTCCAAAGGGATACAGGTTAACCACCACAAGGTCAATGGGTTTGATGCCTAGAGTTTCAAGTTCAGACATTTGCTCCGGCACATCTCTTCTAGCCAGAATGCCGCCGTGAACAGCAGGATGGAGTGTCTTCACCCTGCCGCCTAGGCACTCGGGAAAATCAGTAATGTCCTGAACCGGAGTAACATCTATACCCCCGTTCTTCAAGGCAGCATACGTACCGCCTGTTGAAATGATCTCAACACCCATAGCCGCAAGGCCCTGGGCAAACTCCACGATCCCCTCTTTGTCAGATACACTGATCAAAGCTCGCTGAATCCGCACGTCTCAATTCTCCTTTCAGGGAAACTCTGTCTAAAATTAAGGCCTTAAATACCAAAAACCGCCTGAGCTTAAATGCCCAGGCGGTCGGCTGAACGTCGTTACCCTGCTCCCCGGTGGTTTTCCACCTTAATCCGCCAGTCGCAGGCGACCACTTATTTTGCCTCTATTGTAGCTAAACTCCACGGCGGCTGTCAACACCCCGATGGCCGTTACATTGCGTTTTTTCATATATTTATACCAGATTTCTATCAACAAAAGTCGATTAAGAGAGGAATCGGCACCATAAGCACCGAATTATTATGTAAAATCCCACGTTCTGGGAGGGTGGAGGGTTCAGAATGCCTGTGCATAACTCCGTTTTGGAGGAAGTCCAATACCAGGTCGATAAATACCTGGCCAATAATAAAGATGCCCTTGCCTGCTCATGCCAGCAGTGCCGAGATGATGTCATCGCACTAGCTGCAAGTCAGCTGCCCAGCAGATACACCACTACTCCAACAGGCCGGGCTCTCATTGGAGTTGAGCTTCAATCCAAGCAGGTGCAGCTGGATATTTTCCAGGCTATCCTCACCGCAATTGCTAAGGTAAACCAATCGCCCCGCCATAATCCCAACCGGGTAGTACAGGTATAGGTTCACTGCTTGAGCTCCTCGATGACAACCCTCTCTTCTCCATCGGTCTCCGTTAATCTGACGCTGATTATTTCCCGCAGAGAGGTTGGTACATTCTTTCCAACATAGTCGGCTCGGATAGGCAGTTCCCTGTGCCCCCGATCCACCAGCACCGCCAACTGGATCTGCCGGGGCCGGCCGTGATCTATTAGCGCATCCATAGCCGCCCGAGTTGTGCGGCCTGTAAACAGCACATCATCCACCAGCACCACAATTTTTCCGTTAACATCCTCCGGCAGCTTTGTCTCTTCCACCACCGGCTGCTCGGCAATGGTGCTTAAGTCATCTCGATACAGGGTAATATCCAGCTCGCCCATGGGCACAGCCACGCCTTCGATCTCCTCAATCCGCTGAACCAGCCGCCGGGCAAGGGGCACTCCTCGGGTGCGGATGCCCACCAGCATCAGGTCTTGGACACCCTTATTCCGCTCGAGAATTTCATGGGCGATCCGGGTTAAGGCCCTGCCAATTGCAGCTTCATCCATGATCTGGGCTTTTATCATAACAGTTGCAGGAAACCCCCTTCTTGAGGACTTAAAGTCATAGAGGCCCTCCAGGCCCAATTCCCAATTCATGGCAAGTTTAACACTTCAGGGCAATGTTTGTCAACGCACGGCGCTCCTGCGAAGTTTATCTATAATGTCAGCCATATCAGGGGGCAGAGGCACCGAAAAGGATAATAGTTCTCCGGTGCGGGGATGGTGAAAACCAAGATGATAGGCATGGAGAGCTTGCCGGGTCATCCCCAGGTGGTTTTGCCTGCCGCCGTACACCTGATCCCCCACCAGTGGATGGTGAATATGGGATAGGTGGACCCGGATCTGATGGGTACGCCCTGTTTCTAAGCGGCATTCCACCAAAGTGCATTGATCAAACCTTTCCCGCACATAGTACCAAGTGCGGGCAGGCCGGCCGTTCTCCACGACGGCCATCTGCTTTCGCTTCACAGGATGCCTGCCGATGGGGGCATCGATTACGCCTTGATCTGCCCTGAAATTGCCCTTTGCCAAAGCTAGATACCACCGCTCAACAGTCCGCCTTTTCAGCTGGGCGGCTAGGGACTTGTGGGCATGATCGTTTTTCACAGCCACCAGCACCCCGGAGGTGTCCTTATCCAGCCGGTGAACAATGCCGGGCCGAAGCTTCCCTCCGATTCCCGATAAATCCCGGCAGTGGGCCAAAAGGGCATTGACCAGTGTTCCCTGATAATTCCCGGCCGCAGGATGAACCACCATCCCCGGCGGCTTATTAATAACGATGATATCTTGATCCTCATAGAGGATATCCAAGGGAATGGACTCAGGAACAACCTCTATGGGCTGAGGCGGCGGTATCTCCACCCGAACTTTATCTCCTGCGGTGATGGAATAACCGGCTTTCACCTGCCGGCCGTTGACAAGCACCAGTCCCTGATCTATAAGTTTCCGAAGATACGAACGGGACCGTCCTTCAACCTTTTCTGTCAAATAACGGTCCAGGCGGCTACCACCCTCTTTCTCCTCAACAACCAGCTGCAGCACTCTAGCCTGCTGCTCCATTCCCTGCTTCTCCATCTCGCTCCCCCATATGTACGTCGGATTCCGGAACCCAAACTAAAAGCAGCATCAACTGCCGCTTCTACTTTCATCTCCCCGAATGACCAGCCAAAGAAGCAAAATTACCCCAGTAACGATGGCGATGTCAGCCACATTAAAAACGGGCCAGAAACGAACATCTAGAAAATCGATGACATGACCCCACCGCAATCGATCCGCGAGGTTCCCAACTCCACCGGCCAAAGCCAAGGTCAGTCCCAACTTAAAAAGAGAGGACTGCTTCGCGATTGCCCGTCGGTTGAGCCAAACAAACACCAAGACACCGCAGGTTAGAACTATAAGAAAAGGAGTCCCCTGGGGGAAAAGGCCGAAGGCAGCCCCAGGATTCCGGACTAAAGTCAAATAGAGCAGGTGGCCGGGCAGAGCCACCGACTTTCCCGGAGGCAAATAAGTTACTGCCAGGTGCTTGGTGATTTGATCTGCCATGAGGACCCCAAGGCCCAGACCAAGGAAGCGCAAAACCCTCAAACCCCCACCAAATGTTCACTCCCCGCCCATATTAGCACATAGGGGCAGCCAGAACAAGCTACAGCTCCTCCAAGAAATCATCACTGGTCTTTTCTCTAGGCCTGGGATAAATCCGCTCCCAGTCAGTGGCCAAGAGACCATCGCTTTCAATGCCTTCCAGCGGTGTAACCGTACTGATATCTTCATCAGCGTTAATATAGGCATCATCGTAATCGTAGGCACCGGGAATATCTTGAGGGGTATTGGCCGTTCCCCAGCGGGCCACCGCCTGCCAAGTATCTTCAGCATCAAAACCGACATTATCCTCCACTGTCAGATCAAAGGGGATTACCCTCTCTTCCACCGGGCGAACCCAGTCGTCCTGCCTGCTCTCTTCGGCATTCTTGCAGGCGAAACAAAGCACTGCCGAAGGAATGGCCCGGAGGCGGCGCTCATCGATGGGCTGTCCGCACTCTTGGCAGACCCCGTATTCACCCCTAGCCATGGACTCCAGTGCTGCCTCGGTATCCTTCAAGAGGCGCTGGGTATTATCCCGAAGGGCCAAGTCCTTGGCCCGATCATAGGTCTCCTGACCCAAGTCTGCAGCATGCTGATCATATGAAGAAAGCTCCCCTACAGAATCGGTAAGCCGTTCTTCTAAACCGCTGTTAAGGGACGCAAGGGTTTTTTCCAGCTCCCTCTTTTCAGATTGAAGCCGCTCCCGCAGCTCACGATAGAAACCGTCGCCCACCAATTGACTCCTCCCATCACCTATTTCCAACTTTCTATTACAACTTACTAGACCCTGCATCAGGGAAGACGGCGAAGTTCGGATTCGACAATCCTGGCTATCTCCGCGATAAAATGCCCGATGACAGGTAAATTCAAGGCAGCCGCTTTTCCTAAAAGATAGAGAAAAACAGCACCAACCGCAGTAAACCCAACGGCGATGCCAAATCCCCGGGAGATGCCGGCTAGGAAATTAAGATACAAAAGCCGCTTGGGATTCCGAAAAAGTTCCACATACTCAGCGATGCTGGCCTTGTCCAGTGCTTCGTTGAGTTGGTGCAGCTTCTTTAATAATGCCCCGAATAGTTTCTCCCTTGCTTCAACCATTTTACTTAAGCTCCCGACTTACTGCCCGGCATTGTCAGTCTTTAGCCTTCCCCAAGGGAGGACAAAATCACCTTGAGGAGTTCACCACCTTTGGCAAGAGACAGCAAACTGCACCCACCGGCAAGAAATCTTGCTGATGGGTGCAGCTAGGTTACAAAAGCTTTCTAATAGCCTACTTAATTGACGGAAACATGCTCAGTAACTACATCGTAGCACCGCTGACACAAGCTGGGATGATCCTCAGCTGTGCCTACAAAGGAAGAGTAGCGCCAGCATCTTGCACACTTGTCGCCCCTTGGCGCACGGACCAGCACCCGGAGGCGGCCGTCTAAACCGGTCCAAGCACCCTCAGGCGCATCAGCTTGCGGATCAGCTATCTCAACCTCCGAGACGATGAAAAGGGCTTCCAGTTCCGCAGTGTCGAACTGGCCCAGGACCTGATGGAACTCAGCATCTGGGTACAGGGTAACTCCTGCGTCATTGGAACTGCCAATTGCCTTTTCCATCCTGGCCTGCTCTAGGGCCTTGGCCACCTCCCGGCGGATGGCCATGAACTCTGCCCACTTCTCCTCGGCACTTTCATCTAAGATATCTTTCTCCACTGCCGGCCAAGTGCTGAAGTGAACACTGGGACCGTCCTTGAGTTCCTCCGGCAGGTGCTGCCACGCTTCTTCTGCCGTATGGACCAGAATCGGTGCAACCAGCCGAATCAGCCCAGCCAGGATCTCGCAAATGACCGTTTGGGCAGCCCGGCGACTTAGGGAATCGGGGGCGTCGCAGTAGAGTCTATCCTTAATGACATCGAGATAGAAACTGCTCAAGTCCACTGTGCAGAAATTGTGCACTGCATGGTACACAGTGTGGAATTCGTACTCGCCGTATGCCTTGATGACCCTGTCTGTCAAACGGTTAAACTGGGCGAGGATGTATCGGTCAATCTCGGGTAGATTCTCCCTCGGCACCTGGTCCGATGCCGGCTGGAAATCCGCGAGATTGCCCAGCATGAACCGGATGGTATTCCGGATCCGCCTGTAAACGTCGGACATCTGCTCCAGTATCTTGGGTGAAACCCGGATATCTCCCCGGTAGTCTGCAGAAGCAGCCCAGAGCCGCAGGACATCGGCGCCATAACGGCTGATAATCTCTTCTGGAGCTACCGTATTGCCAAGGGATTTGGACATCTTCCGCCCCTCAGCATCCACTATAAAGCCGTGGGTAAGCACCGCTTTATAAGGTGCGACACCCCGCACAGCTACTGAAGTCAAGAGTGAAGACTGAAACCATCCCCGGTGCTGGTCACTGCCCTCCAGATACAGATCAGCTGGCCAATGGAGTCCTTCCCGCTGTTCCAGAACAGCCATGTGGCTCGAACCGGAATCGAACCAGACGTCCATGATATCCTTCTCTTTGACAAAGCCTTGGTGGCCGCAAGCTTTACAGCTGGTACCTGGGGGAAGTATATCCTGGGCTTCATGGGTGAACCAGGCATCGGAACCCTCCCGCCGGAAGAGGTCCGCCACCCGCTTTATGGTCTCTTCATTGACCAAGGGCTCACCGCAATCTTCACAGTAGAAAATGGGAATCGGAACACCCCAGAGACGCTGCCGGGAGATGCACCAGTCACTTCTTTCCTTTACCATATTGCTGATCCGGTCAATTCCCCACCTGGGAATCCACTGCACATTCTCTATGGCCTTTAGGGCTTCTTGCCGGAAATCTTCAATGGAAACAAACCACTGCTCCGTTGCCCGGAAAATAACGGGACTCTTGCAGCGCCAGCAGTGGGGATAAGAATGCTCAAGCTTAGAATGGTGCAGAAGCAAATCCACTGCCTTTAGGTCTGAGAGAATCACATGATTGGCGTCATCTAGCTTCATGCCCGCGTATTTGCCGGCCTCTTCTGTAAACCTCCCCTGGTTGTCAACCGGTGCAAAGACCGGCAGCCCATATTTAACTCCTACCGAGTAGTCCTCTAAACCGTGGCCCGGTGCAGTATGAACACAGCCGGAACCCTGCTCTAAAGTAACATGATCAGCCAAAATGACCAATGAAGTCTTGTCTCTAAAGGGATGGCGGCACAGTACGCCCTCCAGTTCTTGGCCCGACCAGCGCTGCAAAACCTCCACCTGCTTAAGGCCGGTTTCCTCAGCGACGGCAGTCACCCGCTCCTCAGCCATAAGCATCCTGCCGGCTTCGGTATCCACCAGAACATACGTCAGCTGGGGATGCAGGGCAATTGCCTCATTGGCAGGAAGAGTCCAGGGCGTCGTCGTCCAGATGAGCACATACGCGGGCTCATCGGTCGGGATCTTGCCCTGACCGTTGGCTACAGGAAACTTGACATAGATGGCATGGGAAGTTTGATCGTGATATTCCACTTCAGCCTCGGCCAAGGATGATTCACACTCGGCACACCAGTAAACAGGCTTGAGGCCCCGGTAAATATAGCCTTTATTTACCATGGCACCGAAAATCTCCACCTGTTTAGCTTCATATTCCGGTGCCAGTGTGACATAGGGGTTATCCCATTCCCCCCAGATGCCCAGCCTTTCGAATTCCTCCCTCTGGATATCCAGCCACTTCAGCGCAAATTCTTTGCACTTCTGCCGAAACTCAACCGGCGATAGGGCATGGCGGTCTACACCCAACTGCCGCACTAGGGCATGCTCAATGGGCAGCCCGTGGACATCCCAGCCGGGAACATAGGGACAATCATATCCGCTCATAGTGCGGGACCGGATCACGATATCCTTGAGCACTTTATTTACTGCGGTTCCCAAGTGGATGTGGCCGTTGGCATACGGCGGTCCATCATGGAGAACATACTTGGGCTGACCTGTCCGTCTTTCCCGCAGCCGGCTGTAATAATCCTCCTCACGCCACTTCTGTTGGATTAACGGTTCCCTCTTGGGCAGATTGCCCCGCATGGGAAACTCAGTCTTTGGTAATTGAACCGTATCCTGGTACTTCATAATGGAACCTCCTAAAGGCACGCTAAGGCACGCTCCTCGCCTGCCATATTGCTCTGTTCTTTAGATGCACCCCGAATAATCAAAAATCCTCTCATCCCATAGGGACGAGAGGACCCGCGGTACCACCCCAATTGACCCAGGCCGCCTGCGGCGAGCCTGCGTCCAGCTCTACATGCGGTAACGGGCATGGACCGGCCTAGGCTAATCAGCTTGTAACATAAGCCTTTCACCCGGCAGCTCCGGGGTGATCTTCGGCAAAAACTAGTGGGACCGGGCTTTCACCCATCCCGGCTCGCTGGACCCACTCCTGGTTTTTCCTACTTTCCCCTTCACAGCTTTTGCATTCAATTGACTTACATTATACGGCAAGTAATAGGCAACGTCAACTAGTTCCTGTAACAAACCTATTGGGCCTCTTCGGTTTCCAGAGCCGGCTCCTCCTGGACAGCCGCGCTGATGCTGGAGGCACTTGAGGCTCCCTCATCGGACTCATCGTCCTTGGGCATCAGCCTGACCTGGTCCAAGATCTGCAGCAGCTGCATCTCCAGCTGCCGCCTGACCCTAGAGCGGAAAGCAAGGGCTTCCCTAGCCTGCTGAATCTCGTCAGCCACCTCCCGCCGGGCATTCTCCAAAATGCGGGCAGCTTCCCGCTTAGCATCATCGATAATGCGGGCAGCGGTTTGTTCTGCTGCTTCCCTGAGCTCCCGGGATGACTGTCTAACGAAATCCAGGGTCTCCTGCAGGGTTCCTTCCAGGCCGTTGTAGCGGCTGGCCTGTTTCTTGAGCTCCTCTATTTGCTCTTCGAGCTCCTGCTTTTGCTTATACAGCTCCTCGTATTCTATTACCACCTTGGAGACAAACTCGTCCACCTGTTCCTTATCATATCCCCGAAAAACTTGCTTAAACTCCAGGTTATGAAGATCGATCGGCCGTAACACTGACCCCACCCCCTCAGATATATCGCCTTAAGAGAAGATTAATGCGGCCCTTGCGGGTTAAGCCCAGCTGCTCTGCTACTTCCAACCGTCCCTTTCCTCGGACAGATATTACATCCCCTACCTCAATGCTCCGGGCTGGGTTCTCAATGGTTTTCCAGTTCACCTTCACTTTGCCGGCCTTGATATCCCTGACCATTTGGCTGCGGGATGTGCCAAATCCTGCGCCGGCCACCGCATCCAGCCGCAGGGAAGCAACAGTTGTCTTAATTTCTTTCACCTGCTGTGCTGCCGGTTCCAGCTGTTCCAGGTCGATTTCCGTTACATAAACCGGCACCTTCTGCACTGCCTGCAGGTTGTGAACCACTGCCGGCACGATCTCAGGTGTCATAACCACTTGAGCACCTTGGCCTGTCAGTATGATGTCACCGAGTTTCTCCCGTTTGATCCCGCACCCCAAGACTGCTCCCAAAACATCTCGGTGGCCTACTTGGGAAAAGTCCCCGGCCCCGTCTAGATTGACGGCTGCCAGGGGTATGTCCACCCGCTCCCTGGGGTAATAGTCGGGGAACACTGCCAGCCTCTGCCGTTCTGCTCCCCGAAAGCCTCCGCTAAACTGATAAGCCAGGGCTCCAACTCCCCTTACGATGCTGACGGCAATCTCCTGCCCCCGGGGATCGAGAAAATCGCTGTAGGCCGGCTCATTTTCGGTGTAAGCTTTGGCAGCAATATCTAGAATGCGGCTGCCTATCTGCCTTTCTTCACCTTCCAAATGGCTCAGGAAACGGTCTTTGTCGAAAATTGCCACAGATCCACTCACATCCTAAAGACTGATCAATACCTGCAATAGAATCCTCCGCACAAAGTCCAGGACCAAGAAAACCAGGATGGGAGAAAAATCAATGCCCCCAACACTGGGCAAAAGCTGCCGAAACGGTGCCAAAACCGGTTCGGTTACATCATATATAAACCGAACCATGGGATTGTAATAGTCCACATTGGGCAGCCAAGACATAATGATCCTGGCAAAGATAATCCACCGGTAAATAGTAAAGGCGATATCAACTAGCCATATAACCCAATACAAAGGTCTCCTCCATCCTATTATTCCCTTTGAATCTCTTTGGAACGGGCTGCGGCTGCCAGGACAGCCTCAATCAATGCTCCCCTGATGCCGCTCTTCTCAAGTCTTGTTAATCCGGCCGCGGTGGTACCTGCCGGAGAAGTAACCATATTCTTCAGCACCGCGGGATGCTGACCTGTCTCAGCTGCCATCTTCACTGCACCCAAGACAGTTTGAATCGCCAGACCCCGGGCATCCTCATGGCTGAGGCCAGAGGCCACACCTCCATCGATCAAAGCCTCGAGGAAGAGGTACGCATATGCTGGTCCGCTGCCCGAAAGACCAGTAACGGCATCCATTTGAGCCTCCGGCAGCACCCAGACTTTTCCAGTCTCCTCAAAAATCTCTACGGCAGTATCGAGCTGCCCTTGACTCACATGGCCATTGGGACTAAGTACAACTGCCCCCTGGCCGATGAGGCACGGCGTATTGGGCATTGCCCGGATCAGGGGCTGGGTGTTGTCTGTGCCTCGGGCCAAAGCCGCCAAGGACACGCCGGCGGCCAGGGAGATCAAGAGATGATCTGGAGTCAGCTCCCTTTTCAGCTCCGACAATACCTCGGCAACCTGGTGCGGCTTAACCGCTATGATAATAATATCCGACACCGCAGCCAGCTCCGGAATCGCCGCCCGCTTTGTGCCCAGCTCTCCGGCCAGCCGCTCTAAATGTTCTTCCCGTTTATCTGCCAGGGTAATAGCCCGGGGGGAAATCGTCCCTGATGCGGCTAGCCGGCGGGCCAATGCGCCCCCCATAGCCCCTACGCCTATGATCCCTAACCCTTTCATTAAGTAAGCCCCCTCCAGACAGTGCTGCTACAGATGTGTAACACTGCCGGTCACCCACGACATCTTCTTTTCCCGCACGTCTATAGAAGGATCCACTTCTACTAGAATATGGGCAGGGGTGAAAAGAAATACTCCGTCGGCAATTCGCCGCACAGTTCCATCCAGGGCGAAGGTGGTTCCGCTCATGAAATCCACGATCCGTTTAGCCAGATCCCGATCGATCTCGTCCAAACAGGCAATAACAGCCCGTCCACCCTTTAAATAATTGGCTATATCTTCCACAGCATCATAGCTGGTGGGAGCCGTCACCATTACCTTGGTCTGGGTCTGCCTGCCGATGGTGACCAGCTGCCCTCTCCGCTTTACGGGCGGAGTCTCCTGCACCTGAGGCGTCTCCTGCTTCTCCTGGGCCTCGACCTCCAGCTCCGTCTCCTCCTCAAACCCCATAAATGACAACATCTTGTCCATAAACTTGGCTGCCATATTCTCCCCTCCTCTCGGCCAAGATGGGAAACTTCTACCTATGCCCAAAAATGGCACTGCCGATCCGCAGAAGGTTGGCACCTTCCTCTACCGCTATTTCAAAATCATTGGTCATTCCCATTGACAGGTATTTCATCTCAAAATGGGGAAATCCTTTCTGCTCCAGCTTCTCCCCTAAAAGGCGAAGCTCCCTGAAAACCGGACGGGTCCTTTCCGGATCCTCCTCATAGGGTGCCATGGTCATCAAGCCTTGGATCGCGACCCGCTGGCATGACACGGCCTCTTCCAGTACTTTGGGAAGCTCCCCGGGGGCAAATCCGAATTTGGTGCTTTCCCCGCTGACATTCACCTGCAAGAGCACCCGCACCTGCTCTAAGCCCATGGCCTCCGCCCGGCGATTGATTTCCTGCAGCAAGCGGACGCTGTCCACAGAGTGAATCAAGTCTGCTACCTGAAGACACTGCTTCACCTTATTGGTCTGCAGATGTCCAATGAAATGCCACTCTATCTTCTCACGCCACTCAGCGGCTGCATGCTTAGCCAGCGCTTCTTGAACCCTGTTTTCGCCAATGGCGGCAATGCCGCTGTCTATAAGAGGAGCTATGCCCTCGACAGGAATACCTTTAGTTACTGCCACTACTTGAATGGACTCCGGCGAACGGCCACTTCGCTGGGCAGCCTGGGCAATTCGGTCTTGGACCGCTTGCCAGTTGGCCATTACATCGACCATTGATACGACAACTCCTTTATAACCTGCTCACAGGATGGATTCTAGCTCAAATCCTAGGTTCCTGCCCTAATGCCCATTTCTGTTGGTAAACTCTCCCGGGTTCAAGAGGCCGGGCCTTGTCAGTACCTTCTCCCCTGCCTCAAGACCCTTGACAACAGCATCACCCTGGACCTCATCCAAAACTGCCACTGACCTAAACTCAAGGCCGCCCCGGCCGATCACATATACCCCATCCTGTCCCCGCCGCCTGACAATAGCTCCCGCGGGTACCCTAACGCCCATGGGCCCTTCCACCCGAACCGTGACCGACAAGGTTTCCTGCTTAAGCCATTCCCAAGGAAATTGAGTTAAGCGGAGTTTATGCCCGCCGTTTTCTTCTGCTAGCTCTGCCGGGTACCATGGACCCCTGCCTAAACCTCCGCTATCCGGGTTAATCTCCCTCACCTGCAGCTTGACCGGGCTTTTAAGGAATGCTTTTTCAGAACTCAATGGACCTATATCAAGATAGAGGGAGTTAGGACGGATTATCCGGACAATCCCATCCCCCGGCAATACCACCCTTCCATCACCAAGCTGCCGCCGGGACTTCCCTTGCATCTCCAGCACTGCAATGCCTCCCGAAGGAGAGTAAACCACCTCTATTTCGCCGGTTGATGATATTATTTCCGCCAAAATCGATCCCGGGGCTACCCACTGACCGTCCTGGACCAAGATGGTGACTCTGCCGCCCGCGGGCGCAGTAATCAGCTTTTCTTCCGGGATAACCAGCACCTCACCCTGCCATTCCCGCTCCAATGGAACGGCCTGGCCGACTTCCATACTGAATAAGCGGCAGACTACAGGCACCATCGCCCACCGCCATATACCCAAGATCAAGAAAAGGCTGAGCAGGCATAGGCCGATTTTCTCCGGCATTCTCCTTGCCATGGTCTTTGCCTCCAAACCTTGGCTCTTGACCATAAAGTTTGCTCAAGCTGCCGCTAAAATCCTTTTAAATACCAAAAGGACAGTGCCAAAGGTGAATTTGGCACTGCCCCGCCAAGCAGCCGCCTGCTTGTTACTCCCTTTAGTCCGGGCTAACTTCCGAAAAACAAACAACTGCGGTTTCTAATCTCCGCTTTCTGATCTTTGTCACCTTGATTGTCAAACCGTAGGCCTCAAGTTCTGGCGTACTGCCGTCGTTTGGAACAGTTCCCAGGAGGCCAAACACAAATCCGCCAAAGGTATCGTAATCATCGTGGGGAAGGTCTACCCCCAGCTGAGCTGCTACTTCATCTAGTGGTGCAATTCCCCGGATCCGCCAGGTTTGTGAATCTATTCGCTCGATCGGCGGCAGCTCCCTGGGAGCGGAACGATCATCATCGAGGTCCCCCACCAGCTGCTCCAGTAGATCATTCATAGTTATGATGCCGCTCATTCCCCCATAATCGTCAACGACAACGGCAAAGTGATTCTTAGTTTTCTGCATGTTGCGGAATAGGACATCTGCCCGCACAGACTCGGGAATGAAGAAAGCCGGCTGCACCGCATTTTTCATTACATTTTCACGGCTTCGGTCTTTGAGTCTCAGATAGTCCTTTGCCTTCAAGACACCGACCACATGGTCTGGGCTTTCATCGCAGACAGGGTATGCAGAATACCTGGTTTCGGTGATGGTCTGCTCCCACTGTTCATCTGTTTCATCAAGCCACAGGATGGAAACCTCAACCCGATGGGTCATAATCTCCTCGGCAGAAATATCGTCGAACTCAAAGATATTATGAATCATACTCCGTTCAGAAGGCGGCAAGGTTCCCTTTTCCTTGGAAGCATCCAAGATCAGGCGGATTTCTTCCTCAGCACTTTCATCCCGCTGGCTGTTGGGGTCAATGCCCACTAGCCGCAGGAGACCATTGGTGGAAACAGTAAACAGCCAAACGGCTGGTGTGAATATCCTTGCCACCAAGTAGATCAACCTTGACATCCGCAAGGCGATCTGTTCAGCCTTTACCATGGCCAATCTCTTGGGAATCAGTTCACCCAAGAGCACAGTAAAATACGTTAAGAGAAGGGTTATACTGGCAACAGACAAGACATTAACTAGGAGCGGAGGCGCTTTAAGGCCGATGCTGACCAGCCAATCCACTAACCGGTCGGAAAAGTTTGCCGTTGCTACAGCGCTGCTCATCAGATTGATCAGAGTGATACCAACTTGAATGGTAGCGAGAAAACTTGCGGGCTGCTCAGTCAGCTTGGTGAGCAGCAATGCCCGTTTATCTCCCGATGAGGATAGCTGGATAAGCCTGTTCTTGTTCAAGGTTAGAACAGCGATTTCAGCACTGGCGAACATGGCATTTAGGACAATGAACATGAATTGAAGTAAGAACAACCATAACAAAGGACTGTCGGTCAAAATAACAACCTCCTGAACCGTAGTTGATATCTTTGACTCTACCATTAGCTGGGACAATCCAATGCCATTACCGCAATAAAAAAACACACATTAACGAGGACAATATATCATTGTCCCCGATAATGTGTGTATAATGACTAAATGTTATTTGCCGATTCTTAAATGGCCTCAGTCTGAAATGCCGTCGCTCAGACGCCTCCGGATCAGAATTGTCACTCATTCTAGCATTCTAACCTTTCAAGGCCATGATATAACAAATTAAGCCAGATTGTCAATAACTCCCTACCGCCAACCTGGGCCGCTGTCGCCCCATCAGCCGTGCTATGCCCCAAGATATGCTTCCCGCACCTGCTTATCGGCAGCAACCTCCCGGGCTGGACCGGAAAACACTATTCTGCCGGTTTCCAATACATAGGCGGTATCGGCCACAGACAGGGCCATATGGGCATTCTGCTCAACCAACA
>JAAYHH010000028.1 GCA_012735435.1 Bacillota bacterium
AGCTTGCTTACAGCCTATGCCCTGGCCCGTCGTCCTTTTTCCTTTCTTACCGATGGACAAAGCGTGCCGGAGTGCATTCGGGTGGCTGAGGCTGAACATCTATCAGACTTGATATTGGGGGATGCTTAATGCACAAGGATCAGGCGGCAGCATTGAGGGTTTTGGCAAGCAAAGCAGCGCCCAAAAGACGGACTAATCAGCATTGCCGAGTTATAGTAGTGGCCAGCGGCAAAGGTGGAGTTGGCAAAACCAATATCGCTGTCAACTTGGCCTTGGCATGGGCCAAAAGAGGCCTTAGGGTTGGAATTCTAGATGCTGATATGGGCCTTGCCAATGTCGATTTGCTCCTGGGACTCAATCCCCGCTGCAATTTGTCCCATGTCATAAGCGGGGAACGTACGCTGGAGGAAGTTTTATTAACCGGCCCCGGGGGTTTGAAGGTTATCGCCGGCGGCTCAGGTGTTGCGGAGCTGGCCGATATAGAACAGCAGCAGTTGGATAGGTTTATTGACAGCTTGGCGCAGCTCGACAAGACCCTAGATCTCTTGCTCATCGATACCGGTGCGGGGATCTCCCGGACTGTACTCAGCTTTGCCCTGGCCAGTGACGAGGTCTTGGTGGTGGCGACTCCTGACCCCACATCTCTTACCGATGCGTACGGTTTGATCAAGGTCTTGGCTATGCGGAATCATCATGCGGTGCTGCAGGTGATCGTCAACATGTGTGACGACGACCGGAGCGGCTGGGAAGTATTTAACCGGCTGTACAGCGTTTCCCGGAGATTTCTCTCCCGGGAGCTCAGTTTTGCCGGCCACGTCCCCCGGGATCCCATGGTCCAGCGGGCAGTACGGGAACTGCGACCCTTTTATCTAGTTTATCCCCGCTGTAAGGCAGCCCTTGCCATCGACAGGGTGGCAGATCAGCTGTTGAAGAGGGATGAGGACAGGGAGGAAGCCAAACCCAAAGCAGCCAACGGAGTCGGAGGAATCACAGGACTCTTTCGAAGAATGCTCCACCTTATTAAGCAGTGAACATCGGCCGTTGGCTGGGAGTAAGTCTAGGCGGGCTGAGGGTAATGTTGAAAGGATGGTCGGGAAGTGTCAGTGGAGGCAAGGCAGCTGGAGACATGGTGGACCCAGTTAAAGAAGACCGGAGACGCTAAGGCCCGGGAATCCCTGGTTACGGCGTATTTGCATCTGGTTAAGTATATAGCAGGAAGGATGGCTGTCGGTCTTCCCAATACAGTGGACTATGAAGATTTGGTCAGCTATGGGATTTTCGGTTTGTTGGATGCCATCGAGAAATACGATACTTCCCGGGGTGTAAAATTTGAATCCTATGCCGCCACCCGGATCAGGGGAGCAATTCTCGATGGGCTGCGGGCAGTTGATTGGGTGCCCCGGTCAGTGCGGCTTAAGGCCCGGCAGCTGGCCCAGGCTATGACGCGGCTGGAGGAGAAGCTGGGTAGACCCGCTACTGATGAGGAGCTGCAGAAGGCCATGGGAATCTCCGCTGCCGAGTATTCCAAGCTGCTGCAGGAAGTGGCAGCAACGACTCTATTATCTTTGGATGAACCGTGGTCAGAAGGGGGACCAGACGGAGAAAAACTCCGCTTAACCGATATGGTGGCAGACACCAGCCACGAAGATCCAGCTGCACGTGTAGCTAAGGACGCCCTGCTGGAGGTGTTGGCGGAAGCCATCGAAGCGCTGCCGGAAAGGGAACGCCTGGTGATCACCTTGTACTACTATGAGGAATTAACCCTGAAGGAGATCGGCAGGGTGCTGGATGTTTCTGAATCCCGCATCTCTCAGCTGCACACCAAGGCCCTCAGCCGCTTGAGGGGGAAATTATCCCGTTTGGATGTCGGCATGGTTGGGTAACGGCTTCCCGAGGAAGGGTGAGCAGGCTTGTCTATTAAATTCCCTGATCTGCAAGTGTTGTTTCCGCGCTCCCATGATGCTTCCCGCATGGAACAAGCAGGGCAGAAGCACCCGGAAACAGCCCAGGTCCAGCTGGGCTTCCAGGCCGGATGGGAGCTTGCGGCCCGCCGCAGCCAAGTTGCCGGCACTGAGAAAAAGCAGCATGGACGGATCGGCGAAAGGGATGACAGGGGCCGCCGGCAGCTGCCTGAGCAGCATCAAGGTAAAGCTCAAGGTAAAGCCGGGCAGGAGCAGAAGGAAGAGGAAGGCAAACTTGCACCTCAAAGGGGCCTTGGGCGAAAAATCGATATTCGGATCTAGGAGTGGCTGTGATGGCTGTATTGGCATTGATACTATCTATAGTAGCCTTGGGTTTTTGCATATGGCTGGCATGGGAAGTTGGTGGACTCAAGGAGCGGTGGGCAAGGCTCTACGGCCTTAGGGCGGCTATGGTGGAGACTGAGACTGCCCTGCAGGAGCTGATGCGGGAATTGGATCAGGCAGGCCAAACCCTTCTAGAGGAGCTTGACAGCCGCTTAAGCCAAATCCAAGAAGGCGGCAGTCTGAACTTAAGCCAAGACTTGACTGCCCAAAGTGAAGAGGATGACTCTGCTGCTTTCCAAGGAAACATAGAGGAGAAGCGTGGTTTGGTTATAGGTTTGGCAGAGCAAGGATACACTGTAGAAGAAATAGCAAGAGATGCGAATATCCCAAAGGGAGAAGTACAGCTTATCTTAGATTTGGAACGATTCAGACAGTAGAAGTTCGAGGAAACTTATGTTGCATAGTAGGAGTGGGATATGCTATAGTTATCTGTGGTGTAATCACACACGCGTCCCGACTGTCCTTCCCGGGTGCCAATATCTGGTGGACAGGGCAGGAGGACGGACGCGGAGGAATCTAACCTGGAGAGGAGGTGGGCTGGTGGCGATTGTATCTATGAAACAGTTGTTGGAGGCTGGTGTCCATTTTGGTCACCAAACTCGCCGCTGGAACCCAAAGATGAAGGAGTACATCTTCACAGAGCGCAATGGTATTTATATCATTGACCTGCAGAAGACCGTGCGCCTGATTGATGTCGCATATAACTTCATCAAAGAAGTTGTGGCCAACGGGGAGTCGGTACTCTTTGTGGGTACGAAAAAGCAGGCTTATGAAGCAATCCGCGAGGAAGCTCAGCGCTGTGGGATGTTCTACGTGAACGAGCGGTGGCTCGGCGGCATGTTGACCAACTTCACCACTATCCGCAGTCGAGTTCAGCGGCTCAAAGAGCTGGAGAAGATGGAAGAAGAGGGCGCGTACGAGGTTTTGCCCAAGAAAGAAGTTCTGGGACTGCGGAAAGAACACGAGAAGTTGCAGAGGTTCTTGGGCGGAATTCGAGACATGGACCGGCTTCCAGGGGCTGTATTCGTTGTCGACCCCAGGAAAGAGCGAATTGCAGTAGCCGAGGCCCGGAAGCTGAGGATTCCCATCGTGGCCATAGTTGACACCAACTGCGACCCCGATGAAATCGATTATGTGATTCCGGGTAATGATGATGCGATTCGTGCTATTCGTCTGCTGACCGGAATTATTGCCGATGCAGTCATCGAGGGTAAAGAAGGCCAGCAGGGCATGGAAGCAGCCCTGGCTGAGGAACAGGCCGAAGCCGAGCTTGACGCTGAGGTCGATGTGGAAGTTGACGCCGAAGACCTTGATGACGAGGACTATGAAGACGAAGAGTAGGCCATGAGAGAGGGGGGAGGAGAGCGGTCGCTAATAGCTTCCTCCCCTTTTTATGTAAATTGATATGTAAATTGACATGACAAAGGAGGATTACCATGGCGGAGATCACTGCGGCTATGATCAAGGAACTCCGTGAGCGGACAGGTGCCGGCTTCATGGATTGCAAGAAAGCCTTGCAGGAGACCCAAGGCGATTTAGATAAAGCCATTGATTACCTGAGGGAGAAGGGCTTGGCAGCAGCTGCCAAGAAGGCAGGACGCGTTGCGGCTGAAGGTCTTGTGGATGCCTACATACATTTGGGCGGGCGAGTTGGAGTTTTGATCGAAGTTAACTGCGAGACAGACTTTGTCGCCAAGACCGATGCCTTTAAGCAGTTTGTCAGGGATATGGCAATGCACGTTGCTGCATCGAAGCCCAGCTACGTTTCCCGGGATGAGGTTCCGGAAGCAGTTCTGGAGCGGGAAAAGAACATCTACCGGGCCGCGGCTCTAAATGAGGGCAAGCCCGAAAAGATCGTTGATCGGATCGTGGAAGGCCGCCTGGAGCGGTTTTTCAAAGAAGTCTGTCTGCTAGAGCAGCCTTATATTAAGGATCCAGACAAGACAGTTCAAGAAGTCCTTCAGGAGCTGATTGCCCAGATCGGTGAAAACATCACAATTAGGCGCTTTGCCCGGTTTGAGCGGGGCGAGGGCATTGAAAAACGCACCGATAACTGGGTAGATGAAGTTATGGCAGAACTAAATAAGTAGATTAATCAGAGAACACTTCGGTGTTCTCTTTTTCAATCCTATTCTCTAGCTTTGGGGAGGAAGATTAGGGTAGGGGGCGAATTAGTAGGAGAGATGGCGATGGCTAAACCGAAGTATAAAAGGGTCGTCTTGAAATTGAGTGGTGAGGCGTTAGCAGGGGATAAAGGCTTTGGAGTTGACCTGGAAGTCGTGGACAAGATCAGCCGCTCTATCGCTGAAGTGGCCAAAATGGGAGTGGAGATCGCCTGTGTCGTCGGTGGAGGCAACATCTGGCGGGGAGCAGCAGCAAGCCGCCAGGGGATGGATAGAGCCACCGCTGACTACATGGGGATGCTGGCAACGGTCATCAACTCCCTGGCCTTTCAGGATTCCCTGGAGCGAATGGGTGTTGAGACCAGGGTGATGACCGCTATTGAGATGCGGGAGATCGCCGAACCGTACATCCGCCGTCGGGCAATCCGCCATCTAGAGAAGAAGCGGGTAGTCATTTTTGCTTCCGGGACCGGAAATCCCTATTTTTCTACCGACACCACTGCCGCTTTGCGGGCTGCGGAAATCGAGGCCGAGGTTATTCTCATGGCCAAGCGGGGTGTTGATGGGGTTTATGATGACGACCCAAATATTAATCCGATCGCTCGCCGTTTTGAAAGTCTTGCTTATATAGAAGTCCTGCAGAGGGGTCTCAAGGTTATGGATTCCACAGCCACATCTCTGTGTATGGACAACGAGATCCCCATTATTGTGTTCGACATCGTTGCTGAAGATAGTATTCGCAGAGCCGTCTGTGGGGAGAATATTGGGACAATCGTGGGAGGGTAGTAGA
>JAAYHH010000160.1 GCA_012735435.1 Bacillota bacterium
CAAGCGCTCTCCCAACTGAGCTACATCCCCACTTATGGTACCCCCAACCGGATTTGAACCGGTGCCTTCGCCGTGAAAGGGCGGTGTCCTAGGCCGCTAGACGATGGGGGCACGTTGTCGTGCCTCTTGGCGTCGACAATAAGTATATTACCAAACCAATCGGCACATGTCAACCCCTTGTTTAACTCTTGTCTTACTCACTCGTAAAACCTGGCCAAATGGTCCTTTTGGGCCAGCGTGTCGGCAGTCAGCTTAGCCATTTTAATCTCTTCATCTGTCATAGGAGTACCCCTCAGTTCGATAATCGCTTCATTGAGCTTCTCCAAGTAGCGCCTCAACTTGATATTACCAGGCAGGGGTACATTTTCTTCAACCCAATTATAGTACTCGACGAAGAGCTCTGTCAACTTGCGCACCCAGGCCCAGCGGCGCCAAGCGTAACCCAGGAGCAAGACTATCACAAACATGTAGATATTGAACATAAAGTCGCTAGTTAGAAACGCTCGACAGTTGTCTGTAAAGATATACCTGCAAGCCAAATCCCAAAGGAACTTAGGAATATTCATTCTTCCTCCTCCCCCATTATCTGTTCCACATAACGAATGGTAACGGCTGCATTCCTTCCTGTTACCATGCTGAGAAACTCTCTAGCGACTTTCCATTCCTGCCAAGGTCCCGGGGGCCTGCCGGCTTTGACCCATTCATCAAATGAGCCGGGAGCACCGGTTGCCTGGCGGGCATACTCTAAACAACGGTTAATATTGGCCCGCCCTGCATTGTAGGCTGCCAGGGCAAATTTGTATCTTTCCCGGTCATCTGGAATCTCCTGAAACTTACTAAGGAGGAATCTCATGTATGCTGCTCCAGCTCTAATACTCGCTGCAGGATCAAAGGGATCACCTTGCCCCCACTCCCGCCACGCCCCTGGCATGAACTGCATAAGCCCCTTGGCTCCCCGGGGAGATACTGCTCTCGGGTTGCCCCCTGATTCGGCCAACATCTGCCGTTTAAGCAGCCTCCATTCCAAGCCATACTCCTCCGCGTACTGCTTGAGCAGCCCATCATATTGGTCATGTCTTGAACTGCTGCTTGCGGACACACCATCGCCCCCCTTTCCCCTCACAGTAGTAGCATATTCACCCGGGGACTACTTAGAACAGACTATTGACGGCTAGGAGTGCGATCCTGATTCCGCAAAACATAGGAGCAGAGGACCAGTGATCCAGCTATTAGACAGGTAGCACTTGGGGAGTAAGGTGAATACGTTGTAGCAATGATGTACTAATCATGGGAGGTGACAGTGTGAGTATATCATGCCCACCGGGCTCTGTAAGATATTTCATCAGCCCAGGGGATACCTTGTTCGGAATAGCGAGGGCTTTTAACACCACCGTTGCGGCCATCCAAGCAGCCAACCCCGGTATAGACCCTAATTCACTGCAAGTAGGACGGCTGATTTGTGTTCCAACGACTCAACCGCCGACAACTTGTCCGGGTCGAGTCTATACCGTGCGGAGCGGTGATACGCTCTTTAACATCGCGAGAAACCAGGGAGTATCATTGAATGCTCTGCAGGCGGCTAATCCAGCAGTAGATCCCAATAGGCTGACTGTCGGCCAGCAGCTGTGCATACCAACAGCTCCTGCTCCGGGGCCGGCACCGGGAGTTTGTCCGCCCAACACCTCAGCTTACAACGTGAGATCTGGCGATACGTTTTTCGGTTTAGCACAGAGGTTTGGAACTACCGTGGAAGCACTTAGACGCGCAAATCCCAATGTCAATCCCAATGCACTGCAGATTGGACAAAGACTCTGCATTCCCAGAGGCACAGGCCCCGCTCCGGGACCTGGACCTTGTCCGCCCAACACCACAGCGTACAACGTACAGTCAGGCGATACTTTCTTTACCTTGGCGCAGCGGTTTGGAACCACCGTAGAAGCTCTCAGACGGGCTAATCCCAATGTAAATCCAAATGCACTGCAGATTGGACAGAGGATCTGTATTCCCCGGTAAAGAGGCTGTTAGACACAGCCTCTTTGCAATCTCCAGGTGAGAGCACTAGTCTCAAGACACGGCTCAGAAATCTCCCACGCAGCCTGCAGCGACTGGTGCTCTCTTCCGCGCTCCACAATTTTCCTCATGGGAGAAGCACTCCTACCCGACGATCATGCCGAAGCTCATATGCTAGCGCAATTTCCTCGCGAGCTCCAGAAAGCTCTTCTCCAGTTCTTCATAACCTGGATCATCTTTAGATGTGCTGGCCAAGTCGGCAGATAGCTGGGCGAGCTTAGTTTCCAGGACAAGGCGCTCTTCGGGAGAAAGACCACCGCCGGCGGTTTTGCCTGTTGTAGACTTCCCCTTAATCACCTTTTCTTCGTATTCGGCAAAGCCGCCGGGATAGCTCACCAATCTTCCGTCGGCCAATGCCAATACTTTGTTACATACTTTTCGCAGCAGATATCGATCGTGGGAGATGAGCACCAAGGTGCCGTCATAATCAGAAAGGGCCTCCTCCAGTCTTTCCCGGGACTGTAAATCAAGGTGATCGGTGGGTTCATCTAAGAGCAGCAGGTTATAGCTAGATAGAAGCAGCTTTGCCATGGCCACCCGTTTCTTCTCGCCAACACTCAGAACACTGACAGGTTTTTCCAGTTCTTCCTGCCTAAAGAGCATCTGGGCCAAGAAGGTCCGAACCCGGGTTATCTCATCCCTGGTCTGGTCAGACAGGCAGCTACGCACTTCATCCAATACCGTGTTGGAGCTGTTGAGTTCCTCCATCTCTTGGTCCAAATAACCAATGAAGGCACTGGGAGATACCCAAAGATAACCCTGGGTGGGTTCCTCTTCTCCCAGGAACATTCTCAAAAGCGTAGTCTTGCCAGCGCCGTTGGGGCCGATCAGCCCCACTTTATCTCCCCGCAGAATGGCGAAATTGCCATTTTGGAAGAGAATCTTGTTATAGGCTTTACCTAGGTTCTCTGCCAAGATCAACCGCCTGCCGCTCTCCTTGCTCTCAAAGCCCTGGAAGGATATATGCGGCTCTGCCCTGGGTTTCGGTATACTGGTCTTTTTCATCTTTTCCAACCGCCTCATCTTGGCCTTGGCGGACTTCGCCAGTTTCTTGGCTTTGCTCCGGTAAAAGTCATGCTGGCCGGCAATTCGGTGGCTGCGGTGAAACTGCCGCATCTGCTGCTCAATGGCAGCCTCCAGCTTGCGGATCCGCTTCTGCTCTGCTTCATACCCAGCCATCTCACTCTGGAAACGCTTTTCCTTTGCCTCTCGATAAGCCGTGTAGTTACCCTGGTATTCGGTAATGCCCCTTGGACCCAGTTCCAACACCCTTGAAACCACGTTGTCAAGAAAGGCCCGGTCATGGGAGACAATCAACATGCTCCCATTATATGTCAAGATAAATTCTTCCAGCCGCCTGAGGGCATCTATATCCAAATGGTTGGTAGGTTCATCGAGTAGGAGAAGATCTGGGCGGCACAGCCAGGCCTTGGCCAATGCCAATCTGGTTTTTTGACCACCACTGAGCTGGTCTGCAGGCAAATGGGCCTCATCCTCAGTAAATCCAAAGCGGCTGATAGCCTCTGCTGGGGTTCCTTTGGCCAGCACCCCTAAACGCTGGGCCTCGTGACTTAGAATACTCCATGGAGTAGATTGGCCGAACTTAGGCATCTGGGGTACGTACTGACATAGAAGCGGCTCCCGCAGCCAGGCAATGGTTCCGGAATCAGCCGTTTCCTCACCTGCCAAGATCTTGAGCAAGGTGGATTTGCCGACACCATTGGGACCCACCAAGGCCGCCTTTTCCCCTATTTTCAGCAAGAAGCTCACATTGGAAAAGATCTCGTGGATGCCGTAGGATTTGGCGAGATTATCTACCCGAAGTATCGGTTCAGACATAACAAAAACCCCCTTTCTTGAGTGGGGGTGAGATCGCAGCCGGCCTATCGCTGGAACGCCGTCGGCGCCAATCGCCGCCATGCTAGGAGCAGCTGGATACAACAAAGGCGGCCGCAGCCGCCGTCTGTATCCATATAACATATTAACCTACTAACCTTCAGATCAAAGGCTAAATCCATGCGATACAGCCGGATACCCTGCCAATCTCACCGAGCTATGCGATTGAATTGGGCAGTTGGCTGATATGCATGGCTTTCTCCTTTCCGCTCTGCAACTACAATCTTCGATATCCCTTGCTTCCTATAACAATAGTTTAACACAGTTCTCCAAAACTTCAACCCATTTCATTTCCTGGATGCTTGGCTCACAAGGGCGCATGTGGTAGACTGGCCTTGGGTACTTATCTACGGGAGGGAACTTTCCTTGCAAAAGATATATACAGGCAAGACAAAAGATGTATTCACACTGGAGGACGGCAGCGTTTTGCTAAAATTCAAAGACACTGTCACCGGGTCCGATGGAAATATCGATTCTGGAGGCAATGAAGTCATCGGCGAAATAGCCGGTAAAGGAGGCTCATCCTTCCACTTGACCCTGTATTTTTTTGAGCTGCTGCAAAAAGCCGGCATACCAACCCATTTCCTCAGCCTGGGGCCCATAGACAACAGCATCATCGTCAAGGCCGCCCGCTCCTATGGGTTAGAGGTAATATGCAGAGAGAAAGCTTGGGGGAGCTTCGTGAGGCGCTATGCTAAGTACGTTGAAGAAGGGACACCTTTGCAGTCTCTGGTAGAATTCACTATTAAAGATGATGAACGGGGAGATCCGCTGATCACCAAGGAGGCAATTGTCGCCTTGGGTATAGCTAACCTAGAGGCTGTGGAATATATGGAAAAGACTGCCCGGGATATTACCGCTTTGCTAAAGGCAAACCTGGCGGAGAAAAATCTGGAGCTGATCGACATCAAGTTTGAATTTGGCGAGGTAGACGGAAAGCCGCTGCTGATCGACGAAATATCCGGAGACAGCATGCGGGTTGTGAAAGACGGCCGGGTGCTGCTCCAAAACGAATTGGCTGAGGCTGTTCTTTCTTAACAGCCTCAGCCTCCCCTGCTACTTCCTGTGCATCTTAAATTCCAGAAACAGCTCGTTATAATACGCTAGGGTACGCTTGCCCAAATTTTCATAAAGTTCCAGTGCGTCGGTGATTTCCGGTCCCGGATAGAACCTGGCATCACCGGTAATCTCCTCCGGCAGGTAATCCATGGCCCCCCAATTGGGTGTGGAATAACCGACGTACTCCGCGTTTTGGGCAGCGATCTCGGGATCAAGCATGAAGTTTATGAACTTATGGGCTGCTTCCACATTCTTTGCAGTGGTAGGAATAACCATGTTGTCAAACCAAATGTTGCTTCCTTCCACTGGTACAACATATTCCAAATTGGGATTCTCATCTATAATCGCCGCCGCTTCCCCGGACCATACTAACCCCACTGCAGCTTCCTCGGTGGAGAGCAGCATCTTGATCTCATCACCCACAATGGCCCTCACGTTGGGCACAAGTTCAAACAGCTTTCGCTGGGCCTCAAGCAGACGCTCAGGATCAGTTTCATTGAGAGAATAGCCGAGGCTATTCAATCCCATCCCGATTACCTCACGGGCGCCGTCAATCAACAGGATCTGGTTGCGGAGCGATTCATCCCACAAGTCATTCCAGCTGGTAATCTCCATGCCATCTAGCATCTCTTGGTTGTAGACAACCCCCACTGTTCCCCAAAAATAAGGGATAGAATATTTGTTGCCCGGATCAAAGGACAGATCGAGAAATCGCTCATCGATATACTTTAGATTGGGAAGCAGGGAATGATCCAATGGAATCAGCATGTCCTGCTCTATCATCCGGCTGATGGCATAGTCCGATGGAATTGCGATATCGAAGCTGTGGCCCCCGTGGGCGATCTTGGTCAGCATGGCTTCATTAGATTCGTAGGTCTCGTAGATCACCTTAATGCCGGTTTCCTCTTCAAAGGCCTCGATGAGTTCAGGGTCGAGATAGTCCCCCCAGTTATAGATAGTCAGTGTATTCCCGCTGGAATATCCTTGGAAATGGTTGATTCGAGCTGTGGCGTACATGCATAAAGCTGCAGCTGCAAGGACAGCAACAAACATCTGGACAACCTTTCTCATCTGCTCCTCACCCCCCAGCGGACCTGCTTAGAAGTTCGAGTGCTGATGATATAGTAACCTATGACCAGGAGCAAAGTTACCAAGAACATCAATGTTGACAAGGCATTGATGGTTAGGGAGATACCCCGCCTAGCCATCGAATAGATCTCCACTGAAAGGGTGGAAAAGCCTGCACCAGTGACGAAGAAGGTCACTGCAAAATCATCCAAGGAATAGGTCAAAGCCATGAAGAAACCCGACATGATTCCCGGGGTTATATAGGGAATCACCACCCTGGCCAGCACATCCCACCAGCTGGCACCCAGATCCCGGGCAGCATCGATCAATGTCGGACTCATTTCCTGCAGCTTGGGCAAGACCATCAGCACCACAATGGGTACACTAAAGGCAATATGGGCCAGCAGGACTGAAGTAAAGCCAAGCTGTATGCCGATGGCTGCAAAAAAGATCAAGAATGACGCCCCGATGATCACATCTGGACTAACTAGCATTACATTGTTTAAGGTCAGCAAAGCATTGCGGATTCTCCTGTGCCGCAAGTTTACAAGAGCGATAGCGCCAACTACTCCAATCACGGTGGATATTGCTGCCGACAAAAGGGCAATGGTAACCGTGTTCAATAGGATGACAAAAAGCCGGGTGTCTTGCACAACCTCGTGGTACCATTCCAAGGTAAATTCCTGGAAAGCATACATGGTTCCGCCGCTGTTAAAGGAGTAATAAACTAGATACACAATGGGGGCATAAAGAACCGCAAACACGAACAGAAGGTAGATTTTGGCCAGATTAGAATTTTTCCCCATGCTATCTCACCCGCCTTCCACCCTCGGTAAACCACATGGTCAAGCCCATGGCAATCACCAGGAAAATAGCTAAGGCTGAGCCCATTCCCCAATCCTGTGTTACCAGGAAATGCTGTTCTATCGCGGTGCCCATCGTAATCACTCGGTTTCCCGCAATGAGGCGGGTGATCATGAACAGGGACAGAGATGGTATGAAAACCGCCTGGACCCCCGATTTGACGCCGCCCAGGGTCAGAGGGAAAATCACCCTTCGGAAAGTGACCCACGGGGAGGCTCCCAGATCATACGCTGCCTCAATCAAAGACGGATTGAGTTTCTCCAAGGCGCTGAAAATCGGCAGAATCATAAAGGGTATAAAAATATACACCGATACAAAAACAAAACTAAAATCGGTAAAGAGAATCTGCTTGGCACCTATCCCAATCACCTTAAGAAAGGCATTAATGGGGCCGTAGGTCCCTAGAATACCGATGAAAGCGTAAGCTTTCAGCAGCAAATTCATCCACGACGGCAGTATAATCAGCAGCAGCCAAAGCTGCTTGTGCTTAGTCTTAGTGAGCAGATATGCTGTTGGATACGCAATCAACAGACAAACAGCTGTGATCAGAGCTGCATACCAAAAGGATCTCAAGGCCATGCTGAAATAGATCGGCGAGAAAAACCGCTTGTAGTTATTCAGCGTCAGCACTCCGTCAATATCAAATAGGGAGTAATAGCCGATCATCAGTATCGGGACTATCACAAACAAGAGCAGCCACAAGCCGTAGGGGACTAGGAACATATTACGCATCCGTCTGTCCATGGTGCACCTCCCCATACGATTCCAGCCGCTGATCTAAATCGGCCTCGGTTTCGCCGATTCTCATGACGTGGATGTCTTCGGGATCGAAATCCAACCCGATCTCCTCTCCTACGGTAGCCTTATCGGTAGAATGGACCAGCCACTCGTTGCCTTCCTCATCGTAGCAGCAGATCTCATAGTGCACACCCCGGAACAGCTGGGAATCAACCCTCACCTTTAGCTTGCCTTTATCGGTAGTGGTCAGCTCAAGATCCTCCGGGCGGATAACTATATCCACCGGCTCATTGGGGGCGAATCCTTTGTCAACACATTCGAATTGATGGCCGACAAATTCAACCAAATAGTCTCTGATCATGGTGCCCCTTACAATATTGGATTCCCCAATGAATTCGGCGACAAAACGATTGATAGGTTCATCGTAAATATCCATCGGCGTCCCGCTCTGTTGAATGACGCCGTTGTTCAGTACGAAGACCTCATCTGATAGGGCCAGTGCCTCTTCCTGATCATGGGTGACAAAAACAAAGGTGATCCCCAAGCGGCGCTGCAGTTCCCGCAGTTCATACTGCATCTCTGAGCGGAGCTTCAGATCGAGGGCAGATAGCGGTTCATCCAATAGAAGTACTTCCGGTTCGTTTACAATAGCCCTAGCAATGGCAACCCGCTGCTGCTGACCACCTGACATCTCAGAAATCGCTCGGTTTTCAAAACCTGTCAAATTGACAAACCGCAGGACATCATGCACCTTCTGAGCGATCAAGTCCTTGTCCATCCGCCGAACCCGGAGCCCAAAGGCAACGTTTTCAAAAACGTTTAGGTGGGGAAATAGTGCATAATCCTGGAAGATGGTGTTTACCTTCCGCTGACGGGAAGAGATAGTGCGAATTTCTTGACCATCAATATAGATTTTGCCCTTGGTTGGCTCTGTAAAGCCGGCAATTAACCTCAGAATCGTTGTCTTCCCACATCCAGAAGGCCCCAACAGCGTGTAGAACTTGCCTCGCTCCAATTCGAAGCTGACGTTATCCAGCACTGGTGGACCGTCATCATACTGCTTGGTGACATTCTCAAAGCGGACTATGACCTTCTCAGCTATCGTTGTCTCCCCCTCACCGTATATATTTGTGGGGCAAGGAAACAGCCGGGATCCCCCATGACTACTTGCCGCGCTAGTAGATTATACACTAAAATCCGCAGACTTCAATAGATAAAAATAATACCGTTTGCCCTGGCGGGAGTGGGATTGCTATAATTAAGTAGCAAGTGGTTTGCGGTGGAAAAAGTACAGCATTCCAATTGAACAGAAAGGATGTTGAAATATGCTAGCTATCGGTTCGGATCACGCGGCATATGAGTTCAAGGAAGCTATCAAGACATACCTGGATGAAAAGGGTATTGAATACAAGGATTTTGGCTGTTTCTCCAATGAGAGAACCGATTATCCCATGTATGGTGAAAAAGTGGCAAAGGCAGTAGCCAGCGGTGAATGTGATAAGGGCATTTTGTTCTGCGGTACAGGGGTCGGCATGTCCTTGGCGGCCAACAAGGTCAAGGGCATTCGGGCCGTGGTCTGCACTGACTGCTATACTGCTGCCCTTTCCCGGCGCCATAATGATGCCAATGTCTTGGCACTAGGCGCTCGGGTTGTTGGCCTTGATCTGGCCAAAATGATCATCGATACCTGGCTGAGTGCCGAATTCGAGGGCGGACGCCATGCAGAACGGGTAGCCATGATTTCTGACATCGAGGCTAGAAACTGCACCAATGCCTAGATTTGGCCTGTCCGGGTCTTCCTCTAACCGACGGCAGCCGACTCGACACCTATAGGACCCCGCTCCCGAAGCCGGGTCCTTTTATTTGTAATAGATATCTTCAGTATCCCTTGACAACAAACCTCCTATTTTTATATATTATAGCCGTAAGTTAGGCGAGCCTTACTTTGTAATTCATCTAAGGAGTGGCAAGATGAAGCGCATGTCGCCCTCGTTGGAAGACTACTTAGAGACGGTGTTCAAGTTAACCAATGATGACACCGGCGTCCGTACCACCGATATCGCTGCAGAGCTGGGAGTATCTAAGGCAAGTGTCAACCAGGCAGTGGGACTCTTGTCCGATCGGGGTTATGTCCGTCGGGAACGCTACGGCCCCGTATACCTTACTGAAGATGGTAAAATCCGGGCACGTGCCATTTACAAGCGCCACCAGACTATCAAAGCGTTCCTCATTTCAATCCTTGGTGTTGATGAACATACCGCCGAAGAAGATGCCTGCAACATTGAACATGTAATCAGCAAAGAAACTATGGATCGCTTGATGGATTATATGGAAAAGGAGATCGAGGGAGATGGATAACTCTAGGCGGAATCTATCTTTGAATGCTCTCGGCCAGGGTAGCCAAGGTACTGTTGTCAGCATCAACTGCTCCGGTCCTGTTCGACGCAGACTTATGGATATGGGTTTAACACCGGGAACCCAGGTCACCGTCGATGGAACTGCGCCTTTAGGGGATCCCATTATAATCTGTGCACGGGGATGCCGTCTAGCACTTAGGCAAATGGAAGCTGCCCAGATCTGTGTACAGCCCTGTCCAATAGCTGCAGGCCACCGAGAGGAAAGGGCCGACTCCAGCGAGCCTAGAAGCCGAGCTAGAACTAGAGCAAGACATCGGCATAGAAAGGGCAGACGGCGGGGAGGCACTTTGGGCTGTAGAAAAATGGGGTGCCACTAAGTCGGTAGAGGGAATTTTTCCCCACAAGTTAGTCGCGGCTAACTTGTATTTGTACATGTAGATGCCTTGGAGGGATGTCAGTTGCTAAACGCTATCGCCGACGTAAAACCTCAGACAGATAAAATGCCGGTTATTGCCCTTGCTGGTAACCCCAACGCAGGAAAGACTGCCCTCTTCAATGCCATCACGGGTGCCCGACAGCACGTCGGCAACTGGCCGGGGGTAACCGTTGAGAAAAAAGAAGGGTTTGTGTCCATGTTTGGCAATCAAGCCCTCATAATCGATCTCCCCGGGATCTATGCCTTTAGTTCCAGGGCAATAGATGAAACCATCGCCCGGGACTTCATTATCGATGAGAGGCCAGATGTTGTGATCAATGTAGTCGATTCCACCCATTTGGAGAGAAACCTGTACTTAACTTTACAGATTCTTGAAATGGGTGTACCGGTCATCATTGCGTTAAATATGTTTGATGAGGCTAGAGCCTTGGGACTGGACATAGATATTGAGGAGCTCTCTCGGCTGCTGGGAGTAGAAGTAATCCCAACTGTTGCAGTGGATGGCGAAGGCGTCGATGAGCTGCTTGAGGCAGCCTTTAGAGCAGCATTCCGTAACCGCCTATGGAAGGGCGACGCATCTAGTTCAAGTTACGTCAGTGAAGCTTCTTTCAGGCTTGATTACGGTTCGGTCGTTGAAGCTGAAATAGCCTCCCTGGAAAAGTACTTGGCCCAAAACCTAGCTCATGTGCCCCCGGCACCGCGGCGCTGGTTTACGATCAAACTGCTGGAGAGAAATCAGGGAATGGCGGCTAAGATACGGGCACAAAGCAACGGCTCAGCTGGGACCTCCAGCGCACTATCGAATCTGGAGGGAGAAGTGGCTGCTGCCCAAGCCCGGATCCTGGAGGCTACAGGACAAGAGCCCGTTGATCTTATAACTGAGGTGCGCTATAACAAAGCCGCAGAGATTGCTCAGGCAGTTATCGGCCGTGATGGGGCGGAGACGAGATCGGTTTCCGAGCTCATCGACCGCTTTGCCCTCCACCGCTGGCTGGCTTACCCGGTGTTCTTTGGAATAATATGGTTGATGTTTGCAATCACCTTTACCCTCAGTGAGCCGGTCGCCGAGTGGCTAATTGGGGCCTTTGAAATAGTCAGCGATTGGACCCGGGAGCTCTTGGTGGGAATTGGTACGCCCGAACTCCTGGTGGGTTTTCTGGTTGACGGCATCGTGGCAGGTGTCGGTGCAGTCTTGGAGTTTGCTCCCCCGATCTTTCTCCTGTTCTTAGTAATATCTGTCCTGGAGGATGTTGGGTATATGGCTAGGGCAGCTCTCTTGTCTGACCGCTTGATGCGGTCCGTCGGACTGCACGGCCAGGCATTTATTCCCATGATCTTAGGTTTTGGATGCAACGTGACCGGCATCCTGGCCACCCGCAGCCTTGAAAATCCCAGGGACCGGCTGATCTCCATTATGGTTAATCCCTTGATATCCTGCGCCGGTCGTCTGCCGGTATATGTGCTGTTTGCGGCAGCCCTATTTGAAGAGCGGCAGGGTCTAGTGGTGTTTTCACTGTATCTCTTGGGTGTTCTCCTTGCAGCGCTGGCTGCCAAGGTAATCGGGATGCTTGTTGAACCAGGAGAAGCTTCAACCTTTGTGATGGAACTACCCCCATACAGAATGCCGAGGCCATCGGCCATTCTCATCCACACATGGGAGAGAGGCAAGGAGTTTCTCCAGAAGGCGGGTACCATCATCTTGGCGGGTGTAGCTATTGTGTGGCTGCTGGCTAACCTGCCTCCGGGGACCGATGCCAGCGGTCCAGATTCCATCATCGGAATGATTGGCCGAGCTATCGCGCCCATACTGCGGCCCGCGGGCTTCGGCACATGGCAAGCAGCGGTTGCTCTCCTTTTCGGTATTGTGGCTAAAGAGCTGGTTATCGGCACCCTAGGTGTTCTCTACGGCGTCGCAGAGATGAATTTGCTGGGTGCTATTCAAAGTGCTTGGACTCCGCTTTCAGCCTATGCTTATATGGTCATGACTCTGATCTACGTTCCCTGCATTGCCACAATCGCTGCTATTCGCCGGGAAACTGGTTCATGGAAATGGACAGCTATTACCGTCGCCTATACAATAACCCTGGGATGGGTCTTGGCAGTCCTAGTCTATCAAGTCGGTACAATGTTGGGGCTCAGCTAGAGCCCTTTTTTCTTACCAAGCCTATGAAAAGCTTACCACTTCCTGCCCAGGTCTCATACCAGTAAATGTCCTCACTAAATCTATACCTACTATGATATAATGAGTTCACGATTGTTTACTATGTCAAAAGGGGAAAGCACCCTATGGGTCATCACATCAGTAACCAGGGGAATCTCGGCCGGTTTAAGCGCAGCGCTTTCATCGGTCTGGCATTTAGTCTCCTGGGGCTATATATTGTTATCCGTTTTACAGAAGACCATCATTCCTGGAGAGATATAGCCCGTCTTGAACCTGCTATATTGGCAATGGCAGGCGGCCTGGTGGTATTGTCATGGCTGTTTGATTGCCTGCGTATGGTCTACCTCAGCGGCTCCCTAGGAGCTAAGCTCACCATTCTACAGGGGATGCGGATTGCTATTATAGGTGCCTTTGCATCCAACATAACACCCTTTGACTCCGGCGGTGAGCCGGTGCAGGCTTACCTTCTAACAGAAACAGGCTTGACTCCAGGCCAATCCACCGCGGTGATTGCAACCAAGACTCTCTGCAACGGTCTTGCCCGGTTTACCCTCGGTCTAGCTGCCTCTGTATGGCTTCTAATATTCGCTGACTATTGGCGTATGACCAAGGTAATGTACAGCTTGTTGTCACTGGGTATCGCCCTTTACTTTGCTGTATTTGCCCTATCTTTCTATTTGATCTTTCATCCTGAGAAAGTTAAGGTCATTGTTGTTCCCATTGTCCGCAACCGGTTTACCCTGCGCTTTTTCCAGCCGGAGACGCTGGATATGGTTTTGGAGCGCATTGATAGTGAGATATGGGAGTTTCGAAGGGCTCTGAAGGAATTTATGGAAAACTGGCGGCCTACTTTGGGATTAGTTATGATACTAAGCTACGCCTGGTGGATTGCCGTGACACTGATCCCCTATTTGGTCATATGGGGTCTCGGCATGCGCCCCAGCCTCCTGCAGGTTACGGCTATCACTTTGATGTTCTACCTGCTGTCTGCCTATGTGCCCACTCCAGGTTCCAGCGGAGCAGCTGAGCTGGGCTTTAGTCTGATGTTCAGCAGCGTTGTTCCCCACGGTCTTGTGGGAATATTTACCTTAGTTTGGCGCGGCTTTACCTACTATCTCAACTTGGCTGCCGGAGCCGTGTTGATGGCTTTAGATCTCATGAGACGAAAGAAGTCAGTTTCCGCTGAATGCCGTATTCTCTCTGTTTTCGGCGCGGAACCGAGTGTCAAGAGCATGAACCCCTCAAGCAAACTGGAGATCAGGAAGGATTTCGACACGCATATGCCGAATGACCTGCAAAGCCCCAGTCAAAGGCTGTAGTAAACTGAAAATACCTGGGAAAGGAGGAGGCTTATTGTAGACAGGCTCGTTAGGAGCCAATGGCTTGTAGTTGCAATTTGATTGAATTGCGGTATGATGTTTCGGGGGACAGGTTATTCACAAACTGTATGAATGTAAGAAAAGGTAAGGAGGTTGATGTTTATGACCAAGAAAAGAACCGTCATGATTGCACTAGTTCTTGCACTTACAATGGTCTTCGCCGCAGTTTTGCCGGCAGCAGCTATCGAATTCGATACTTACGGACCCAAGGTTGATGAGATCATCATGCCCATCATCACCGAGGATACTGCCCGCAGAATCGCCTTTGAGCGAGGGGAAACTGTGGTTTGGGCCGGTCTCACACAGCCATCGGACATTGACCACGCCAGGTCTTTGGAAAATGCCGATCTAACCATGACCCTCGGCTTCCACATGTTCTACCTATGCTTCAACATGCGGAAGTCCCCACTCAATGATCAGGCTATTCGCCAGGCTATCGCCCATGCTGTAGATCGGGATAACATCATCCGCACACTGTTCTCTGGGTATATGCTGCCCATGCAGAGCTTCGTGCCCCAGGCTTCAGCCTTTTACAACGATGATGTCCCAACTTATGAATACAGCCTAGAGAAAGCTGCTGAGGTATTAGATGCAGCAGGCTACAAACTGGATCCCACCGGTAAAGTCCGGATCGATCCCAATACCGGCCAGCCGCTGCCAGAGATGAAGATCTTGACACCTACGTATGAAGTTGCTGCAACTTCTGCCGAGATCGGTAAGATGATTGCCGATTCAGCCCAGAAGATTGGCCTGCCGGTTGTACCGGAGCCAATGGACTTCAACGTCATGTTGGATAAGATCGATATCCACGATTTCGACATGTATGTGCTTGCTTGGTCCTTAAGCAGGAACCCAACCCATTTGGAGCGGTTCTTCCATTCCCGTCATGATGTAGAAGCCGGTTACAACAACCCAGGTATCCGCAATCCTGAACTGGATGAGATTC